>DASUDK010000001.1:0-14745 GCA_036275655.1 Limnobacter sp.
GGTGAGTAGCGCTTGGGGCATGTCCCAAGGCGATGTTGCAGCACCTGTTTGGCCACAAGCTGAGCCGCCTTTCTGGCCACAGGCCGTTGCAGAGGCTTGTTTCTCGCTGAAAACCTGTTTCTCCCTTGGCTCCGCCTGAAGAGACCTGGGCCCAGAAGCGCAAGCGGTGGAGCAAAGCCGCAAGCGAATAAACCGAAGGTCAGCCCCGTCCACCGTGAGCCGTGCAGGCGAGCTGCAGCCCGCCTGGCACCCTCAAATGCATCAAAGGCTGTCGGAAGCGAAGTCTGCCAATCGTGAACGTTCCCCGCGTTGCAAGGTGATATGCCCCGCATGTGGCCACCCTTTGAACCTGTCAACCACATAGGTGAGGCCAGACGAGCCTTCTGTGAGGTATGGGGTGTCAATTTGCGCCAGGTTGCCCAGGCAGATCACCTTGGTGCCTGGCCCAGCGCGGGTGATCAGGGTTTTCATTTGTTTGGGCGAGAGGTTTTGCGCTTCATCGATGATGAGGAATTTGTTGATGAAGGTGCGCCCACGCATGAAGTTCATGGATTTGATGCGGATTTTGGTCTTGATCAAATCGGTGGTGGCCGAGCGCCCCCATTCCCCACTGCTGGGGTCTGGTTTGTTCAGCACTTCGAGGTTGTCTTCAAAAGCACCCATCCACGGTGCCATTTTTTCTTCCTCGGTGCCAGGCAAAAAACCGATGTCTTCGCCCACGGGCACCGTGGCCCGGGTCACGATAATCTCGGAGTATTGTTTACTTTCCAACACTTGGGACAGACCAGCAGCCAGCGCGAGCAGCGTTTTACCGGTGCCAGCTTGGCCAAGCAAAGTCACAAAATCGCACTCTGGATTCATCAGCAGGTTGAGTGCAAAATTTTGCTCGCGATTGCGCGCTGTGATTCCCCACACGCTGTTTTTGTTGTGGCTAAAGTCGCGCAAGGTTTTAAGCACGGCGGTGCGACCACTCACTTCAAGCACTTGAGCGATCAAAGGGATACCAGTTTCGCAGTACACAAACTGGTTCACCATCATGTCTTTCACGGATGGGCCGCTGATGCGGTAGAAGGTGCTGCCACCTTGCTGCCAGCTCTCGATGCCTTTGCTGTTCTTTTCCCAAAAGTCGGCGGGCAATTCTTGAAAGCCCGAGTACAACAAGTCTCGGTCTTCAAGCACTTGGTCATTGAAGTAATCTTCAGCCAGCAGACCCAGTGCGCGTGCCTTGATGCGCATGTTGATGTCTTTGGAGACCAGCGCTACTTCTTTGTCAGGATGCTGCTTGGCCAGCGCAAATACCACGCCAAGGATCTGGTTATCCGCTTTGCCCACAGGCAGGGTTTTGGGCAGTTCGGCGGTGAGTTCTGTGGTTTGAACCAGCAACCGCCCCAAGGCATCCGCGTTGCCCAAGCGGTTCAATGCAACACCCTTCTCAATGTCCTCGATATTTTCCATCAAGGCGTCCAGTGAGCGGCTCACCTGGCGGGCGTGTCGGGCCACTTCGGACATGCCTTTTTTGTGGTTGTCCAGTTCTTCCAGGGTGATCAGCGGCAAGAACACATCGTGTTCTTCAAACCGGAACAGGGATGTGGGGTCATGCATCAACACATTGGTGTCGAGTACAAAGATTTTTCGCCCCGTGTCTTTCACTTGCCGTTTGGTGCGGGCAATCGTTGGGGATTTCCTTGACTTGCCGTTGCCAGCACCGACGCTTGTGCGTGGCGCTTCAACTTGGTCGTTTCTGGCGGTGATCGTGTTGCTGCTTGCCAGCACCAGCGAAGCCTTCCCAGGCGTCAACGTGGTACTCGAACTGGCAGTTTTTTTGGGGCTTGCCTTTTTGCCTTTTGGGGCGGGTATGGGGGGTATGTCGTTTAGGGTCGTGGCGAGTTTGCTGGGTTCTTTGGGCAGAGGCATGTCAACGATCAGAAGTTGGAGAAACTCAAAAAATTGCGCAGGGTCGTCACGCCCGCGCCCATGTGCTATTAGTCCGTCATTGTTTGAACAAAGTCAAGCACCGCCTGCACGTGACCGGGCACCTTCACGCCGCGCCACTGCTGCACCAGAACGCCTTTCTTGTTGATTACAAAGGTACTTCTTTCAACGCCAACCACCTGTTTGCCATACATGTTCTTGGTCTTCATGACACCGAAAATATTGCAAACTTTCTCGTCGGGGTCGGAGATCAGCTCAAACGGAAAGCCCATTTTTGCTTTGAAACTTTCGTGGGATCGCAAGGAATCCCTAGATACCCCAAACACGGCGCAATCGCTCTTCAAAAACTGAGGGTGAAGCTCGCTGAAGTTTTGCCCCTCGGTGGTGCAGCCCGGCGTGTTGTCCTTGGGGTAAAAATAAATCACAACGCGCTTGCCTGAGAGGTCAGACAGCTTGAATTCTTTGCCAGTGCATGAGGCAACAAAGTCTGGAACGGTGCTGTTCAGTTCAACGGTCACTTTGGCGACTCCTTTTTGTCTGTATTAAGCCAACCCACTCAGTATAACCAGAGCTTTTGACCGCTTGATCAGACGAAACACACTCTGGTGCGCTCACGATCTTGCCAGCAGAGCGACTCCAAGAATAATCACACCGATTGCGATCCAGCGTTGCAGGCTGACAGGTTCATTCAAAAAGTGTTGGGCCGCCAACGCGTTGATCACGTAGCCGATGGCGAGCATGGGGTAGGCCAGTGTGACGTCGACGCGGGACAGGGCCATCAGCCAGATGAGCAAGGAAAAACCATAGCAAAACAAGCCGAGAATCATGGGCCACTGCAGAAACAGTGCGGACATGGCCGACATGCTGAGCGCACTGGAGGCCTCAATCACCCCCACCTTGTTGGTCGCCATTTTTAGAAGGAGCTGCGCCAGGGCATTGAGCACAACCCCCGACAGTACAAGCGCTGCGGCATAAACGGTCATGGTGTTGGCCTTAGATGAGCAATGCGGCAATCACCTGGCGACCTTCGCCCACCAGGATGTTGTAAGTTCGGCACGCCGCCTGGGTGTCCATGTATTCCACTGGGCATTTGTGGCTGGCAAAGAATCGGCGGATGTCTGCCCCGGGAAAAACCTGCTTTGGGCCTGTACCAATTAGCAGCACTTCCATGCTGGCGGGGCATTGGGCGTGCAGGGCTTCAACCTGGGTCAAAGTGAGTCCTTCGCTGGCGGTGGCCGCCCAGGCAGTGGGTGGCATGTTGCTGCCAAACACCACGCTTTGACGGTGAACAAAGCCACTGATGACCACGCCATCTTCGTCATAGCGTTGAACAATGAATTGGCTGTCCAAAGCTTCGGGTTGAAATTTCATTCGAAATGCGCTCCAGCAGAGGGCCACACCTTGGCACGGTGGGGCCTAAACGGTTAAATTATAAGACTTTGCTCGGCGCAAAATAATTCGTCACAACAATCCACTCACAGGTCATTATGAAACCCATCCTCAAGTCTGCCAAATTGGCCAATGTTTGCTACGACATCCGCGGTCCGGTGATGCAGCGAGCGCGCCAGTTGGAGGAGGAGGGTCATCGCATCCTGAAGCTTAACATTGGCAACCTCGCACCCTTTGGCTTTGAGGCGCCTGACGAGGTTCGGCAAGATGTGATTCGCAACTTGGGCGATGCTTCGGGTTACAGCGATAGCAAAGGCTTATTTGCCGCGCGCAAGGCCATCATGCATTACACCCAGCAAAAGAACATCAAAGGCGTCACGCTGGACGACATCATTGTTGGCAATGGCGTGTCTGAGCTGATCGTGATGAGCATGCAGGGCCTGCTCAACAATGGCGATGAGGTGTTGGTGCCTGCCCCGGATTACCCTTTGTGGACGGCTGCCATCAGCATTTCTGGCGGGACGCCACGCCACTACCTGTGCGATGAGCAATCCGATTGGTACCCAGACACCAAGCATTTGCGTAGTCTGATCAACGAAAAAACCAAGGCGATGGTCATCATCAACCCCAATAACCCCACGGGTGCGCTCTATCCGGTGGAGGTGTTGCAGGAGTTGGTTCAAATCGCGCGTGAGCATCAGCTCATTATTTTTGCCGATGAAATTTACGACAAAATGTTGTTTGACGGTGTAGAACACACGTCCATTGCCTCGCTGGCCGATGATGTGCTGTTCATCACCATGAATGGTTTGTCTAAAAACTACCGTGCTTGTGGTTACAGGGCAGGCTGGATGGTCATTTCAGGGGACAAGCGCCACGCCACCGATTACATCGACGGCCTGGGGATCATGGCTTCCATGCGCCTGTGCGCCAACGTGCCTGGGCAATACGCCATTCAAACCTCCCTGGGAGGTTACCAAAGCATCAACGATCTGGTGGGGCCCGGTGGGCGTTTAACCCGCCAACGCGACTTGGCCTATGATTTGATGACTTCCATCCCCGGGGTCACCTGCGTCAAGCCCAAGGCTGCTTTGTACCTGTTCCCCAGGCTGGACCCCAAGCTTTATCCCATCAAAAACGATCAGCGCTTTATTTTGGAGTTGCTGGAGGCCGAAAAAGTATTGGTGGTCCAAGGCACAGGCTTTAACTGGCCTCACCCGGATCATTTCCGGGTGGTTTTCCTGCCCAACACCGACGATTTGACCGATGCAATGGGTAGAATTGCACGTTTCCTAGAAAGTTACCGAAAACAACACCTTGGCTGATTTACAAATGAACAAACCTCTTCGCGTGGCCCTTGTAGGCGTGGGCACAGTCGGATCCGGCACCGTCAACGTGCTGAAAATCAATGCTGCAGAAATCGAACGTCGCGTGGGCTTTCCCATTCGCATCACTGCCATTGCCGACTTGAACACCGAGCGTGCCCGCGAGCTGGCTGGTGCCGAAGTGCATGTGAGCAGCGACGGCTTTGAGGTGGTCAAGCGCGACGACGTGGATGTTGTGGTTGAGCTGATTGGTGGCTACACCGTGGCCAAGCAATTGGTACTGGCAGCGATTGATGCGGGCAAGCATGTGGTCACGGCCAACAAAGCCTTGCTTGCCGTGCATGGGGACGAAATATTTGCCGCCGCACAGGCCAAACAAGTGATGGTCGCCTTTGAGGCGGCCGTGGCAGGGGGTATTCCAGTCATCAAGGCCATCAAAGAGGGCTTGGCTGCCAACCAGATTGAGTATGTGGCTGGCATCATCAATGGCACTTGCAACTTCATCCTCTCTGAAATGCGCGACAAAGGGCTGCCCTTTGCGGATGTGCTGGCTCAAGCCCAGGCCTTTGGTTATGCCGAGGCCGACCCCACATTCGACATTGAAGGCATTGATGCCGCCCACAAAATCACCTTGTTGAGCTCTTTGGCTTTTGGCATCCCCGTCCAGTTCGAGAAGGCCTACATCGAGGGCATCACCAAACTCACCAAAGAAGACATTCAGTTTGCTGAGCAGCTGGGGTACCGGGTGAAGTTGCTGGGCATCGCCCGCAAAACTGCCCAGGGTGTGGAATTGCGCGTGCACCCCACCTTGATTCCTTCCAAGCGCCTGATTGCCAACGTGGAAGGGGTGATGAACGCCGTGCTGGTGAAGGCCAATGCCGTGGGTCCCACCTTGTACTACGGTGCAGGCGCAGGCAGCATGCCCACCGCTTCGGCGGTGGTGGCCGACCTCATTGAAATTGCCCGTGCAAGCCAGGCCCCATTGGCCAGCCGGGTGCCCGTGCTCGCTTTCCAAAACGAAGGCATCCAGCCTGTCGATGTTTTGCCTGTGGCCAGCGTGGTGACGGCTTATTATTTGCGTTTGGCCGTGGACGACAAACCCGGCGTGTTGGCCGAGGTCACCCGCCTGCTGGCCGATCATCAAATTTCCATCGAGGCCATGATCCAGCGACAGGCCACGGCCGAGCAGCAGACTGCAGAAATTGTGTTGCTGACCCACCGTTGCGTCGAAGGCGATGTGAACAAAGCCATTGAAAAAATCGAAGCGCTGGCCAGCGTGCATGGCCCGCTGACCCGCATTCGCGTAGAGGACCTGAGCTGAAATGAAATACTTCAGCAGCCGTGGGGGCATGCAGCCCCAAGATTTTTCTGAGATTTTGCTGGAAGGCCTGGCGCCCGATGGCGGCTTGGCCGTGCCTGAGTTTTATCCTCAGGTCGCGCTGAATGTGCTCGAAAGTTGGAAATCCCTGAGCTACGCCGAATTGGCCTTTGAGGTGCTTCGCCCTTACGCCACCGATATTCCTGAGGCAGACCTTCGGGCCTTGACCGCCAAAACCTACACCAAAGCGGTGTATGGCACAGACGAGATCACCCCGGTTCGGGCGCTGTTCGATGGCATGCAGGTGCTGGAGTTGTCCAATGGCCCCACCTTGGCCTTCAAAGACATGGCCATGCAACTGCTGGGCAATTTGTTTGAGTACCAGTTGGGGCGTGTCGGCCAAGAGCTCAATATTTTGGGAGCCACCAGCGGAGACACTGGTTCGGCGGCGGAGTACGCCATGCGCGGCAAAAAGGGTGTGCGTGTCTTCATGCTGAGCCCTGCTGGCAAAATGAGTGCATTCCAGCGCGCCCAGATGTACAGCCTTCAAGATCCGAACATTTTCAACATCGCCATTGAAGGTTTGTTCGACGACTGCCAAGATATTGTGAAGGCCGTCAGTGAGGACCTCCCGTTCAAAAGTCGCCAAAAAATCGGCACCGTGAACTCCATCAACTGGGGGCGTATTTCTGCCCAGGTGGTGTATTACTTCAATGCCTACCTCCGCACGGCTGCCAAGGTCGGTGATCCCGTGAGTTTTGCTGTGCCATCTGGCAACTTCGGCAACGTGCTGGCTGGCCACATTGCCCGCCAAATGGGGCTGCCCATTCGCAAGCTGGTGGTGGCCACCAACGAGAACAACGTGCTGGATGAGTTTTTCCGCACGGGTGTGTATCGGCCTCGCAAATCTTCGGAGACCTACATCACCTCCAGTCCATCCATGGACATTTCCAAAGCCTCCAACTTCGAGCGCTTTGTGTACGATCTGGTTGGCCGGGATCCCAAGGCACTGAAGGCCTTGTGGGACGAGCTTGCAGCCAAAGGTCAATTTGACCTGTCCACAGACAAGCGTTTTAAAAACATTGAATCCGACTATGGCTTTGTATCAGGGTCATCCAGCCACGCCAACCGCCTGGCCACGATTGCCGAGGTGTACAAGCGCACTGGCACACTGATTGACACCCACACGGCCGATGCGGTGAAGGTGGCGCGTGACCATGTGGAGCCAGGTGTACCGATGGTGGTGCTGGAAACGGCGTTGGCTGTGAAGTTTGCCGACACCATTGTGGAGGCAACTGGGCAAACCCCGCCCATTCCACAGGCCTTTGCAGGCATTGAGTCTTTGCCACAACGCGTGGTGAACATGCCCATCGATGTGGCGCGGGTTAAGTCGTTTATTGCTGAGCACACCCGTTTGTAACCGCCAGACCGGCAGGGGAATGCCCTTCAAATAGGGTTTCCCTGCCTTGCAGCCTGCCCCGTTCTGGTCAACAATGAAGTGTTTAAGACGTTCAGAGACGCTTCACGTTGAGCCAGCCCACAGACTACCTTGATGCCCCCCTGAAGTCTGTTGCCAAACCGGCCAGAGAGATGCCGCCTCGCAAGGGCTTGTCGGCGCTCGCTGTAGACGATGAGCCAGGCATGCGCCATTTTTTGGAAAAGGCGCTCGAAACCCGCTTTGCTCGGGTGGACACAGCCAGCTCCGTCGAAATGGCTCAAACCTTGTTTGAACAGCATGACTACAACACCATCGTGTTGGACATAAGCTTGCCGGGCAAAAATGGCTTGCAATGGCTGAGCGAACTTCGGCAGGGGGGGTACGAAGGTGATGTGATCCTGATCACTGGCTACGCCGACATGGACACAGCCATCGGCGCATTGCGTGCAGGTGCCCAGGACTTTTTACAAAAACCCTTCCGCATTGATCAGTTGTGGTACGCCCTGGATCGCGCTGCGGATCAAAACCGATTAAAACGCGAGAACTTTGTGCTCAAGCGTGCGGTCTCCAACCTCCAGCAAAACGAGCAGGTGATGGTGGGGGAAAGTCCGATGATTCGGCAATTGCGCAGGTTGGTCGCCAAAATTGCCCCCACCGATTCCACCGTGTTGCTCACTGGGGAGTCGGGTTCTGGCAAAGAGGTGCTCGCCCGCACCATTCACGGCATGAGCATGCGCAGCGACCGCCCCTTTGTGCCGATCAACTGTGGTGCAATTTCGCCAGAGCTGATCGAAAGTGAATTGTTTGGCCACACCAAAGGCGCGTTCACTGGGGCCACAGAAACCCATCAAGGCCTGTTTTACTACGCCCAGGGTGGCACGCTTTTTTTGGACGAAATTGGTGAACTGCCTTTGAGCATGCAAACCAAATTGTTGCGTGTGCTGGAAGATCGGCGTATCCGCCCGGTTGGCAGCAACCGTGAAGTGGATGTGGATGTTCGCATTGTGGCGGCCACCAACGTCAATCTGGATGTTGAGGTTAAGCGCGGGCGATTCCGTCAAGACCTGTATTACCGCTTGCAGGTGTTGCCTGTTGAAATGCCTCCTTTGCGGTCGCGTCCTGAGGACGTCGAGCTTTTGGCCAACTATTTCATGGGTGTGTTTTCTCGCAAATTGCGCTTAGAACCCATCGCAATCAGCCCAGACATGCTTGCTCGCCTACAGGCGTATGAGTGGCCAGGCAACGTGCGCGAACTGCGTAACTTTATCGAACGGTCTTTGATTCTGGGCTATTTTCCCAAGGAAGACCTGCCTTTGAATTTGGATCTGGACGAGAAGCGGGCCATGCTTGAGGAAGGGCAGGCCCAGGCCGATGAGTCGCTTGAACAGATCGAAAAAAATCACATTCTGAAAGTGCTCAACGCCTGCGGTGGTAATAAATCCGAGGCCGCACGCAGACTTGGGGTGTCTCGCAAAACCCTGGAAAGAAAATGCCTGGCGTGGAGCCAAGAGTAGACCAGCGGCCTTTTCCGTCCAGAGGTCATTTTTGGCCCTCCCACTGGACGGTCAAGACAAAGCTGGTCATCACGGCATGCATACCCTTGCTTGTGTTGGTGCCTGTGGTGGCCATGTTGGTGTGGTCGGCTGGTCAGGCTGCTTACAACAAAATCCTCATCTCCAAAGTGCGCAGTGATTTGGTGTTGGCGCAGCAAAAATTTGCCGATTTAAAAATGGACAAGCGAGATGCTTTGCGCTCTTGGGCAGACAGTGCTTATCTGCGCAATGTTCTCACGCGTGCTGCAGGCAAATTGGATTCCAAGGAGCTGGGTATTCAGGCAGAACGGTTGGGTTTTGCCTATTTGCGCCTTGTGAGCCCCACCGGCTTGGTCCGCAGCGCCCACCCGAGTCGCCTGCCTTACATGTTGGACAGTCAAACCTTCAAGACAATGACCGAGCGCCAAGAAGGGGTGCACATGGTGTTGATGTCTGAGGCGGAGATGAACCAAATCTCTGACACCTTGGCGGCGAGGGCCGTGCAGCCCATTGTGCCCACCAGTGCAGCACGCCCCTCGGCCAAAAGCATTGAGAACCGCGGCTTGGTGGTGCAAGTCCTGCAGCCCTTGTATCACCAGGGGGAGTTTTTGGGCACCCTGGAGGGCGGCCTGCTGCTCAATGGCAACCTTGCCTTGGTGGATCAAATCAACGACCTGATTTACTCGCCCAACACTTTGCTCGAAGGCTCAATCGGCACCACCACCATTTTTGTAGAAGATGTTCGTGTTGCCACCACCGTGCGGGCCGATGGCATTGCCAGGGCCTTGGGCACCCGCGTGTCGGAGGAGGTGAGACAAAGCGTGCTGGGGCGGGGAGAAATTTGGCTTGAACGCGCCTTCGTGGTGAGCGATTGGTATGTGGCGGCTTATGCGCCGCTGCTCAGTCCGGAGGGAGCAAGAATCGGCATGTTTTACGTGGGCTTTTTGGAAGCGCCATACGCCAACATCAAAACCCAATTGTTGTATCTGTTTTTGTTGGCGGTGGGCGGCTCGATGTTGTTGGGCGCAATTTTGGTGATTCGGCTCACCTCCGGAATTTTTTATCCCCTGCGTCGTATGAACTACATCATGAGCCGTCAAGAGGGGGGCGACACCGCCGCGCGGGTGGGGGACTTGCGCAGGGAGGATGAGTTTGCGGATTTGGCAGACCATTTTGATGCCTTGCTGGACCAGTTGGAATATCGCCGTCTTGAATTGGAAAGTTTGAACGCCGAGTTGGATGAGCGGGTGCGCCAGCGCACCGCAGATTTGCAGGCCACCAATCAAAAACTGCACCAGGCGGTGGAGCAATTGCTTGCCTCCGAAAAGCTTGCTGTGATGGGGCAGCTCACCGCTGGAATTGCGCATGAGTTTAACAATCCATTGGCAGTGATGATGGGCCATCTGGATTTGATCCGGATCACCTTAAATGATCCGGAAAGTGCCAAAACACTGCGTTTGCTGGATGAGCAAATACACCGCATGCGTAATATTGTGCAAAAGCTTTTGCAATTTTGCAGGCCAGACGAATACGCTTCTTACACCGAAGCCTTGGATGTGAACGAAGTAATTCAGGACAGCCTGCTTTTTGCAAAGGCGGAGATAGAGTCTGTGCGGGCCGACGTCAATTTAAGGCTAGAGGCCACTCAAACCGTGCAGATCAGCAAAACCGAGCTACAGCAGGTGATGGTGAATTTGCTCATCAACGCAGCCCATGCGCTGGAAGGCGCCGCAGGCATTACTCAAAACATGCTTGGTCAAGCGCCGTCTTTGTGGATTGAAACACGGAATGTGATGCTGCCCGATGGCCAGGCCGCTGTAAGCATTCGCGTGCAAAATAATGGAGCGCCCATTCCAGCTGAGCAATTGCCTCTTATATTTCGAATGTTTTACACCACCAAACAGGCGGGGCGAGGCACTGGGCTTGGTTTGCCGGTCTCTCGCATGCTGCTTCAGCGCTATGGGGGGGACCTCACGGCGCGCAGCCCCGTTTTAGCAGAAGATAATCCGACGATGGGCGCATGTTTCGACATCGTCTTGCGCAGCAAGGCCAGGCCATCGGCCGATATTTTGAAAGAATCCGCTCAGCAATTGCTGCAGATGGAGAAAAAACTCTCGGAAGGAAATTGAAGTGCCCAATGTATTTGGATTTGCTGGTTTTTCCGGCGTGGGTAAAACCACACTCATTGAACAGCTGCTTCCCTTGCTCATCTCAAAGGGGGTCAAGGTGTCCGTGATCAAGCACGCCCACCATGACTTCGACATTGATCGACCTGGGAAGGACTCATACCGTCACCGGGAGGCGGGCGCCTATGAGGTGCTGATCACAGCGAACAAGCGTTGGGTGCTGATGCATGAATTGCGCAGCGAAGAGGAACCCACGCTGGAGGAGCAGATGCAAAAGCTGTCGCCTTGTGATTTGGTGATTGTTGAAGGTTTTAAGCGCTCGAACATTCCCAAAATCGAAATTTGGCGTGAGGCCAACAACAAGCCGATGTTGCATCCGCAAGATCCGAATATTATTGCGGTGGCTTGCGATGTTGAGATTGATTGCGGCAGTCTGCCTTGGCTGCCGCTGAACAATCCCCCCGCGATCGCCGAATTCATCATGAACCGATTCATCAACAAAGCCGAATGATTGCACTGGATGATTTGATTGCCCAGATTTGGCCACTGGCCAAGCCAATGGACCGCGTCGAGGTGGTGCCCATCGGGCGAGCCCAAGGTCGGGTGTTGGCGGCAGACTTGGTGTCTGGATTGAATGTGCCGCAACACGACAACAGTGGCATGGACGGTTATGCCGTGCGCAGCGAAGATCTTGCCCATGCAGGGGTTGCCTTGCAAGTCACCCAGCGCATACCTGCCGGGGCGAGTCCGCAGCCTTTACAGCCTGGCACTGTGGCGCGTATTTTCACGGGCGCTCCAATGCCGGAGGGGGCCGACGCTGTGGTCATGCAAGAGGATGCCAGTGTGAGGGAGGACGGTCTGGTTGCATTTGCGGTGGTGCCCCAAGCTGGTCAGTACATACGCCGAGCAGGCGAAGACATTGCCAAGGGGCAGGTGGTGTTGCATGCGGGGGCCGTGTTGGACGCTGTGCGCGTGGGCCTGGCAGCTTCCATTGGTGTGGCCCATCTGCAAGTGCGAAAGCGCCTCAAAGTTGGGGTGATCGTGACCGGCAGTGAGTTGCAAACCCCGGGCGAACCCCTTGTGGCTGGCAAGATATACAACTCCAACGAGTTTGTGTGGACGGGGCTGTTGAGGGCCATGGGCGTGGACGTGGAGTCCATGGGCATTGTGCCCGACAACCTTGAGGCCACCTGTGAGGCCTTCAAAGCGCTTGCCCACTGCGACGCAGTCATCAGCTCCGGTGGGGTGTCGGTGGGGGAAGAAGACCATGTGAAGCCCGCCATTGAGCGTGTTGGCACGCTGCAATCCTGGAAAGTGGCCATGAAGCCTGGCAAACCCATGGCCTTTGGCCAGATCGCCCGTGCTGACGGTCAGGTGTGCTGGTTCTTTGGTTTGCCAGGCAATCCGGTTTCCAGTGCAGTCACATTCAAATTGGTGGTTAAGCCATTCTTGGCCATGCTCCAGGGCCGACCCTTGGACGACGTGGATTGGCGCAAGCGCATGCAATCTGTGCGTGCCAAATTTGCATGGACCAAGCCCGACACCCGCCGAGAGGAGTTTTTGCGTGTGGCGTTACAATATGGCGCAGAGCAGAGGGAGGTCGCATTGTTTGGTAACCAAAGCTCGGGTGTGTTGACCTCCTTGGATCAATCCACCGGCATGGTGCGTTTGGCTGTTGGACAGTCGGTGCAGCCAGGCGATCCGGTGCAATATATTTCTTATCAGGATTTGATGGCATGAGTATCAAGGTGCGCTTTTTTGCCAGCCTCAAAGAGCACATGGGTTGCGACAGCATGGCCGTGGAGGCGGTTTTTGCACCGGCCACCTTGGCTGGTTTAACCGCATATCTCCAGGCCAATAACCCACAATTTGCCCAAGCCTTGGGTGAAGTGGGGCGTGTCCGTGCAGCGGTCAATCACGACATGGCGGAGGACAGCACCTTGGTGCCTCCCGGTGCCGAGGTGGCATACTTTCCGCCCGTCACAGGGGGTTAAATGAAACGAAGCAAGGTGGTGGTGCAAGAGGCTGACTTTGATGTGTCCCAAGCGCTGCTTTGGATGCGCAGCGGTCTGCCTGAAATTGGCGCTGTGGCTTGTTTTGTGGGCACGGTGCGAGATGTCAACGAAAACAGCACCGTGAAAAGCATGACCCTGGAGCACTACCCAGGGATGACTGAAAAAGCGCTGGAAAACATCCTGGCAGTGGCCGATCAACGATTCCAGATCACCTCGGCCATGATTATCCACCGAGTGGGGCCACTCAATCCGGAGGACCAAATTGTGTTGGCTGCTGCCAGCAGTGAGCACCGTCAGCAAGCGTTTTTGGCGTGTGAGTTCATCATGGATTACCTCAAGACCGAGGCGCCTTTTTGGAAGAAGGAAGACACCCCGGCCGGTGCACGGTGGGTCTCCGCGCGTGACAGCGACGATTCTGCCAAATCCCGCTGGGAGAACCTGTCTTGAATGCCAGTGCCTTGCTGGCCGTGTTTGTGGGCGCTGGTCTGGGAGGCACAGGTCGATATGCCTTGGGCCTGCTGTTGCCGCAACCGGCTTGGTTGCCCATGGCAGTTGGCACATTGGCGGTGAATTTGCTGGGTGGATTTTTGGCAGGGGTGTTGTATGCAGCCCTTGGGCCCGCATGGCTCAAATCGCAGCCGCTGGGCCTGTTCATGATGACGGGTGTGCTGGGTGGGCTCACCACCTTCTCGGCATTCACGGCAGAAGGTGCGATGCTGCTGGCCGAGCGGCCTTTGCTATCTGCCCTTCAGGCGGCTGTGCATGTGTTGGGCTGTTTGCTCGCGTTTTGGCTGGGCAGCAAGGTTTGGATCTCTTAGTGTTGCTCCCAGGGCAATCCATGAAAGCGCCAGCCGTTCATGCTGGAGCGATGGTGGTTGTCGTCTTTGTCGCCTTCAAATCCTTCGAGCACATTGAGGGCCGCCTCAAAGCCGTGTTTGGCCGCCAGGGCTGCCGCATTGTGTGATCGCGCACCACTGCGGCACAAAAACAGCACCGGCTGGTGCTTCTCCACACGGGCCAGCACGTCTTCAATGAATGTCGGGTTGCGTGCCCCATCGGGATACGTGCTCCATTCCACATGGAATGAACGGTCTTCAGAAAATGTCACACAACCCACCCAATCGATTTCAGCTTGGGTGCGAATATCAATTAACACCGCATTTTCGTCGTCATTGAGCAGTTGCCACGCCTCGGGTGGCGTGAGGGCGCCCAGGTAGCTCAAGTCTTTCTCAACTGCGCGCTGCCGCGCCAACTCAAGCAATTGAGCAACAGAAGCTTTCATGGTCTCGACCTTGTTTTTGTAACATTGAATGCGCGTATTGTAATACACGCACGCATGGATGGTGTGATTGCAAAGCCAGTGCATCATCTTGGTGCAAACGCACTGAAATGGTGCGTTTTCTGCTTTGCACCCTTTCGGGGATCCAGTGAAAATGCCCGTGTCTTCTGTGATTACAGGCTGGTACGGTGTTTGCTTTAAGTCGTCACGTCGATGACTGAATTCTGGATTCGCGTCACTCCTAGCACAGCCGAACGTGCTATTGTTTCGCTTGTTCTGAAGAGCCCGTTTCAGTCAGAAATTTGTTAGATCACTATCCACCTCACGTACCAGGAGAGTTTCAATGGCGACCGCCCAAGATGTAATGAAGATGGTTGCGGAAAACGAAGTC
>DASUDK010000002.1:0-2207 GCA_036275655.1 Limnobacter sp.
TTGCATCCGGTCCGTCTTGTCGCCAAGCAAGGCTTGTCGACCGCGCCGTTCCGGCCCCTGGCTGTGGGTCAAACCGGGCGGGCTGCCCTGAATCGGCCAGCCAGGCATCACAACCGCGGGTCTTGTGCCGCACCGGGCCCAGGCCGGTGCAGAGGGCTTGGTGCGAGCATCCAGAAAACCTGCCCTTGCGTGCCGCAAAGGACCGGTGACACCGCACCGCAGGGGCGTGGCAGGGGCCGAGCCCGACCGCGCAGTTTTGTCGGGGCGGACCCAGGTCTCTTCAGGCCCAGCAAGGGAGACACAGGTTTTCAGCGAGAAACAAGCCTCTGCTCGGCCTGTGGCCATGGGGAAGCTCGGCCTCGGGCCAGTAGAGAGGCTCGGCCTGTGGCCATAGATGTAGCCCACCCTTGGGCCAGTAACGAGGCTCGGCCTGCGGCCAGAGAATTGGCTCGGCATGTTGCCATGAAAAAAGGCACCCGAAGGTGCCTTTGAATTCGGCCCTTTGTCCTGGGCCGAGAGGATCCACCAAGGTGGAGAGTGTTACTTACTTGCTGTAAGCCTGCTCACCGTGGGAAGTAATGTCCAAGCCTTCACGCTCGGCTTCTTCACTCACACGCAGACCCACAATCAGATCAACCAGTTTGAAGGCAATTGCTGCCACCACGCCAGACCAAACAATGGTGATCACCACAGCTTTGGCTTGGATCAACACTTGGCTGGCGATGGAGTAGTCGCCTGCAGCAACCATCGCAACGGTTGTCCAATCGGCAACTGCGGATGGGCCACCCAGGTTTGGCGAGTTGAACACACCGGTCAACAACGCACCCAGAATACCACCCACGCCGTGTACACCGAACACGTCCAGGGAGTCGTCTGCACCCAGCATCTTCTTCAGGCCAGACACGCCCCACAAGCAGATGAAGCCGGCGAGCAGACCAATCACGATGGCACCAGCGATGCCCACGTTACCGGCAGCGGGAGTCACGGCAACCAGACCAGCAACAGCGCCAGATGCTGCACCCAGCATGGATGCCTTGCCCTTGAGCAATGCTTCACCAATACACCAGGCCAACACAGCGGCTGCGGTGGCAACCAAGGTGTTTGCGAAAGCAAGCGCTGCATAGCCGTTGGCTTCCAGTGCTGAGCCAGCGTTGAAGCCGAACCAGCCCACCCACAACATGGATGCACCCACCATGGTCAGTGTGAGGTTGTGCGGGGGCATGGCTTCGCGGCCGTAACCAACACGCTTGCCAACCATGTAAGCACCCACCAGGCCAGCAACAGCTGCGTTGATGTGTACAACGGTACCACCGGCGAAGTCCAGCGCGCCAAGCTGCCAAATGTAACCGGCTTTGCTGGTCATCTCGGCAGCCACTTCTGCGCTGCTGTAAGCATCCGGACCCATCCAGAACCACACCATGTGTGCAACAGGGATGTAGCTGAAGGTGAACCACAGGGCCATGAACAGCAACACGGCGCTGAATTTGATTCGCTCAGCGAAGGCGCCAACAATCAGCGCGCAGGTGATGCCAGCAAAGGTCGCCTGGAAGGCAGCAAACACGATCTCAGGGATGTAAACACCCTTGCTGAATGTTGCGGCATTGGCGAATGTGCCAGCGGCGTTGTCCCAAATGCCTGCAAGCATCACACGATCAAATCCACCAATGAACGCGTTGCCTTCGGTGAATGCAAGGCTGTAGCCATACACAAACCACAGTACAACGATCAAGGAGAATGTCACCATGACTTGCATGAGCACGGACAACATGTTCTTTGAGCGCACCAAGCCACCGTAAAACAGGGCCAAACCTGGGATGGTCATCATCACAACCAACAAGGTTGCAACCATCATCCAGCCGGTGTCGCCTTTGTCAGGCACGGGCACTGCCGCGGGAGCAGCTTCTTCCGCGGGTGCGGCGGCTGCTTCAACCACAGGGGCTGGTGCAGCGGGTTCAACAGCAGGCGCCGCTTCTTCAGCGGGCGCAGCAACAGCCTCAACGGCTGGGGCAGCTGGCGTTTCCTGGGCATAAACACCAGGGCTTGCAACACTGAATCCCAGTGCAGCGGCCGCCAGCCAGATCGTCAGAAGTTTTTTCATAATGGCCTCACTTCTCTCTGGTTAAAGGGCGTCTTTGCCGGTTTCGCCTGTGCGAATACGGGTCACGCTCAAGAGATCAAACACGAAAATTTTGCCGTCGCCGATCTTG
>DASUDK010000003.1:0-4967 GCA_036275655.1 Limnobacter sp.
AGTTCTCGAATTCCAATTTCGTCATCAACAACGAGAATGGTCGCCATGGTTGCAGTGTTCCTTCCTTTATGCGGCCTGACTGTGTTCTGTCGGCTGAAGTGCCTCGTTCAAAACCGGAAACGTGATTTCTACGGCAGCGCCCACCACGTGTCCTTGTGCATCTACCCTGTTTCTGATGGCAATACGTGCCTTGTGCTCGTCGGCGATTTTTCTAACGATGGCCAGACCCAGCCCAGTGCCTTTGGATTTGGTGGTGATGTAAGGCTCAAAAGCCTTGGCCAACAAGTCAGGATTGAACCCTGGCCCGTTGTCTGCCACCACCAACTTCACACCCACCAACTGGTCCTGATCGCCCTCAGGTGATTTCAAACCCTCCGTGCGCAATTCAACACGGGGAACATCACACTCTGCACAGGCATCAAGTGCATTTTGCAACAAATTATGGATCACTTGGCGAAGCTGAGACGAATCTCCCGCCACCGGCGGCAAATTTTCAGTCAATTTGGGAATCAGGTGTGAATTGCAGGTGTCATCCCCTTCCACATTGGCATCGTAGAGGGCCAACACATCCACCACAAGATCATTCAAATCCAGGGGCTTGAGGTCGGCTGGCGGCAAGCGTGCATAATCCCGGAAATCGTTGACCAGCCGCTTGAGCGACTCCACTTGATTGACGATGGTGCGCGTGGCGCGCTGCAGAATACCGGACTCTGGCTCCTCAAGTTTGGAGGCCAACTTCATTTGCAAACGCTCTGCGGAAAGCTGAATCGGCGTGAGCGGATTTTTGATTTCATGTGCAAGGCGACGCGCCACTTCACCCCAAGCGGCCGTGCGCTGTGCCGAGATCAGTGCGGTGATGTCATCGCACACCAGCACGTAACCCGCTTTCTCGCCTGGCAAGCGAGATCCCCTGACCAGGATGGACTTGGAAATTTGGGAGTCGTATGCGCGGGGGATTTCAAGCTGCTTTTGCCAAATGCCACCCTCTCCAGATTCTTCACCCTGGTGATCGGCCACACTGGCACGCACCGCCATGGCAAAACCTTCCAAGCCGGGCACATCGTCCAGCGGGTGACCTTGGTTCTCGGCCAACGATCGGTCGAAAATTCGCAAGGCGCCTTCGTTGTACATTTTCAGGCGAAGTTTGTGGTCCAGAACCAGCACACCCGCAGACAAACTGGTGAGCAAACTCTGCAAAAAATCGTTGTTGGCGGCGAGCTGATTTTGGTTGGCCTGCAAACGGCGCTGCGCCTCCGACAATTGACGCGTCATGGTGTTGAAACTTTCCACGAGCTCAGCCAATTCATCGTCGGCATTGACCGGCTGCATGGTTTTAAAATCGCCTTTGGCCAAAGCCTTGGTGCCCTCGGCCAGCCACAGCAGGGGAGAGGACAATCGTGACGACAACCAAAAAGCCGCCGCCACTGACACAAACACCGTCAACAGCAGGGCCAACGTGAGGGTGATCCCATAAATCTTCCTCAAGCCCGAGCGGGACAACTGCAACTCTTGGTAATCGCGATACACACTCTGAACGGCATTGGCCCGCTGCGACAAGCTTGCCGGCACAGGGTGCATGATCTGGATGTAACGCTGCCCCAGGTCGAAACTGGTCAACGGGGGGGCGATGGGCACCACCACACGCATGTACAAACGGCCTTCCGGGTCTTGGGGATCGGGCTCGATTTGCTGAAAAGGCCTGGTCATGAGCGCTTGGCGAAGCATCACCTGGGTGGGCAAACTGGGCAGCAAACTGTCAAGCTGTCCACCCGCATTGCCAATCACCTGGCCCGTCTCGGAGAGCAGGGTAAGCTCCTGCACGTTGGCTGCGTCCCGCAGGCGAGGCAACTCCAGCAACTGTTCACTGGGTGTTGCACGCGAAAGCTCAATCGAGATGGACTGCCCTTTCAGGCTCAGTTCATTGATCAGGCTATCCAGCGCGGTTTGGCCCAGATTCAAACCCGATTCCAAGGCGCCGTCCACACGCACATCGAACCAGCTGTCGATGCTCTTGGCCAAAAACTGCACCGACACCAGGTACAACACCAAACCAGGGATCAATCCCATGAGGGCAAATGAAAGCGACATGCGCAACAACAAGCGCGACCCAAACACCCCAGCGCGGTAGCGACGCACCATGCGCACAATCAGCAACACCAGAATGCTAAAAAGCCCTGCGGCGATGATGCCGTTCAGGGTGATGAGCAAGGGATAGTTGTCTTCAAAAAAATCGGTGTTGGAGGAGGCGGAGGCCAACACAAACAGCAGCACCCCCCCCAAGCCCCCCAGCACAAGGAGCGTGTAGCGCAACCAACGGGTGTTCTCTAACCAGGGATTCATTTCAGGGCCTCACGCCGGGGCGTGAATTCAAACGCGACCCACTCGGAAGACAGGTCCCATTCGCTGTTCACCAATGCACTGATTTGAAAGGGTTTGGGAAGCTCCGTCAACAGCAAACGAAAACGCACTTGTGCCGTGTATTGCTCCCCCCAGGCAATCTGGTCGCGGTGGATCACGGTCCAATTGCTCACCTTGGACATGCGTGCAGTCATTTCATCCAGCGTGGTGGCGGTGTACGTGTTGTTGGGGGTAACCAGGCGGTAAGTGCGGGTGAGGGCGTTGTAGGACAGGTTGTAGGTGTAGGTGGTGCTGATGGTTTGCTCATCCATCCAATACCAACGTGGGCGCAACAACTGAAAATCAACAGCAAACTGCAGGGGCAGGCCACGGTCCACAGCTTCCCGCAGTTTGTAGCCCAGTTGAATGTCAAACTCGGCGGCCAAATTCCAACCGGCGCTCACCGGGGGTTTGGAAGGCTCCAATTTGACCGCCGTAACCCGCGTCGATGAGTCTTGTTGAGCCAGTGCAAGACCGGCCGCACACAAAGACCACAGGCACACCAGCAGCCACACCAAGGCATGGGCACGGCTTTGAATGGGTGTGTTGCGCGGCCAGAGACGATTCAAACCAACCCCTTATGCCTCGATTGCTTTTTGAAACCGAGCATAGAAGAAGCCATCGGAAGCAGGCAGCCCAGCACCAGAATCGGCGGGCAACAACAGTCCGGGTGCCGGCAAAGGCAACGCATCAGCATGGTTTTCTTCAAAAGCCTTGGCCAGCAAGGGGCCCTCGTCGGGGAAGATTGAACAAGTCACCAGCAAAAGTGTACCGCCCGGCTTGAGGGTAGACCACAAGGCCGCCAGTATTTTGTGTTGTAAGCGCGACAACTGGGCTGAATCACCTGGTCGGCGCAGCCAAGGAATGTCTGGGTGACGGCGAACCACCCCAGAACCTGTGCAAGGCACGTCAGCCAAAATCGCATCAAAAGGCAGTCCGTCCCACCACTGATCAGGGCGCTCTGCGGGTGCGGCTTTGTACTGCACACGCGGTGCGTGCTTTAAGCAGCGGGCCAAGCGTTGCACGTTGGCCTGCACGCGTTGCAAACGAGGCTGGCTGGCGTCCAGGGCCACCAAATCCACATCCGCCAGCTCCAGCACATGCCCCGTTTTGCCACCGGGGGCTGCGCAAGCATCCAACACCCGCATGCCTGGCGCAGGCGCGAGCAAAGGGGCGGCTTGCTGGGCTGCGCTGTCTTGCACCGAGACATGACCCTCATCAAAACCTGGTAAAAAGCCCACGGGCACGGGTTTGTCCAGGCGCACCGCCTGTTGCCCCACCACAGCGGCTGTTTGCCCATGCGCTTGAAGACACGCAACATATTGGGCAGGGGTGCCCCAGTGCGGATTGACCCGAAGCACCATGGGCGGGTGATTTTGTGCCAGGGCGAGCAGCTGCGCCCACTGCCCAGGGTGCGCCTTTTGTAGCGCCGCTTGCCACCAAGTGGGCACGTTGTACTTGGCCAAAGGGTCTTCACTGGCACGTTGCACAAACTCGGCGGTGTTGCGCAAAAAATTGCGCAAACAACCATTGGCCAGCCCTTTGGCACGGGCCAGCTGGGGGTGCGCAGCACAGGCATTCACCAGCTGGTCCACCACCGTGTGAGCAGGGTATTTGGGGTGGTCGCTTGGCCACAGCAAGGCCAGGCCCAAGGCCATCAGCGGATTGAGCAAGGCCGGTTCAAGGCGGTTTTTGTTGGTGAGCAAGCGGGTGAGCACAATGCCCTGGCCCACATGCCGCATGCCCCAGTAAGCCAAGTCTTGAATGGCGCCTTTGGCCTGGGCCGAGCGCACCCCTTCCAACTCAAGCGCCAAGGCACGGTCCAGCGAGCGACCGTCTTCCAGCACCCGCAACAGGGTGCTGGCGGCTTTCAGAAGGGCAAACGAAAGGTCGGTTTCGACCAGGCGGGGGCCGCTCACCGGGCCCTGCCAGAGGACTGTGCCATGTCCATGAGGCGGGCAATCCGCTCTTCCGTGGGCGGGTGGGTTGAAAATAGGCTGGCCACACCCTGGCCAGACAGTGGGTTCATGATCATCATCTGGGCGGTCTCTGGATGGGCCTCGGTGGTGCGGAAAGGCACGCCTTTGGCATACCGCTGAATTTTGTCCAATGCGCTGGCCAAGGCGGCGGGGTCGCCGCAAATTTCAGCGCCACCGCGATCGGCCTCAAACTCGCGGGCGCGCGAGATGGCCATTTGAATCAGTGATGCCGCCAGGGGCGCGAGAATGGCCAGCGCGATGCTGGCAATCGGGTTCACAGGCTGGCCGTTTTCATCGCGTCCACCAAAAAACAGGGCGAAGTTGGCCAAGGCAGAAATGGCGCCTGCCATGGTGGCTGAAATGGTGGAAATCAAAATATCGCGGTGCTTGACGTGGGCCAGCTCATGGGCCATCACGCCGCGCAGCTCGCGGGCGGAGAGCACTTTCAAAATGCCCGTGGTGGCCGCCACTGCGGCGTGTTCTGGGTCACGGCCTGTGGCAAACGCATTGGGTGCGGGGTCGTTGATGAGGTACACGCGGGGCATGGGCAATTGGGCGCGCTGCGCAAGTTCTGCCACCATGTTGTAAAAC
>DASUDK010000004.1:0-16703 GCA_036275655.1 Limnobacter sp.
GCGACTTTGCCCTTTGTTGGCCAGTGCGTTGTTGATGCTGGCCATCGACATGTAGGTTTGTTCGGCCACGGCAAAATCAGCCATGTGTTGTTGGCTGGCCTGCTTCACAAAGTCGCGTAGCATGGCCTCCAGTGCCGACCCATCCATCGGTTTGGCCGCCACCGCTTTGCGCACGGTGTTTATTTGGGCATGCAGCACATTGGCGGCCCGCTCCAGGTCTTCAAACCGGGCTGCGGGGGAGGTGGCGGCCAAGTGCAGTTGCTGAATCAACGTGGCCAAGGCTGGGGCCAGCTCTGGCGTGCTGGCGCGCGCAATAATCTGCACCATCAGCAAGCTGCTGTTGTTGATGCGGGCCTGCCCGGGGCTTGCGCCCAATTTGGGGTTCCAGTCGGTTTTGCGCATCGACGAGTGGCAAGCATGGCAGTCAAACATCATGAGTTCGGGCAGCACCCCTTGCCGGTTTCGTTTTGGGTCAGCGATCAATTCCAGCAGATTTGCGGCGTTGGCAAATTGCCCCATGGCCCAAATTTTGGCGGAGTCATAGGCCCCTTTGCGTTGACGCCAGTCGTTGTCAATGACGTAGTGCGGTGGTTGCAAGGCCATGAATGTGTCCACCTCCAGAGCAATCCGCGGGTGGCCTGCGCCCATGATCTGGTGGGTGATGGGGCGGCTGGCATCGCCCACATGGCAACTGCTGCAAAGCTTGGCCACCGCATGGGGGTCGCTGGTCGGGTAGAGGCCATTTTCAATGTTTTTGCTGTGGCTGGCTTTGGGCTCCACGTGGGTTTTTATCCATTTTTCTGCCGGGCCGTGGCAGGCCTCGCAGTTCACCCCATCTGATATATCAAAGCGCGGGCCACGCAAGCTTTGTGGTGGGTTGTGGCTGTGGCAGTCCAGGCATACCTTGGATTCATGGGCAGCCTGTGGCAAGCCCAAATTGCGGGCAATGCGTTGGGATTGCTCGTTTTTAAGCACTGCATAGGCCTGGGTGTGCGGGTCTTGGCGCAACCACGTTGTGTACTCGTTTTGCAGCACAGGTGTGGCGCTTCGCTCGGCGATGCTGCCATGGCAGGTGCTGCTGGCGCAGTTCACGGTGCCCACCGATTTGTTGCTGGATTGATGTGGCATGGTTTGGGCTTGCACGGCGTGGCCGAGCAAAGCCACGCTCAACCCCATAGCAACAGTCTTCAACCAGTTCAATGCTGCAAAGCCAAGATTATTCAAGCGCTGCTTTTGGATGCGCTGTGCGTTTGTTTTCATCGCGGGTCCTTTCTGAACGCCACCGAATTGGTCTTTGGCCGTGGCAAGAAGTGCTCACGCTCGACACGGTCAGTGACTGTCCACACTCCACCGTCGGGGCGCAGGTAAAACTTTTCCATTTCTTGGCGCGTGAAGGGGCGCGAGCCAATGCGACCAAACACCGCGATCTGTCCGCCGGTTTCGTCCACACCACGGTCCCGGTCCAGCCCTTTGGACACCGCCAAGGCAGCGCTTGGGGTTTTGCGCCAGGCAATCAATTCTGGCATGGGCGCTGGTGAAAATCCGTAAAACTTCGGCTGGCTGTCTGGCGAGGTGAGTTGCAGCACCTTCAGGCCATTTGCACCATCCGCCACGTAGGCAAACAGGGATGCGTTGGTGGAGCCCACCACCACATCGCGTGCGTCGTTGAGCTGACCGTTGGCGGTGTACTGCATGTAAACCTTGGGTTGGCGAGGGCGCTCCACATCCACAATCACCAAGCCTTGTTTGCCGGCTGCCACGTAGGCATAAGTGCGGGCCAGGTACACGCGCTGTGCATCGACCATGGGCACCACTG
Organism: Limnobacter sp.; assembly: GCA_036275655.1. Classification (GTDB taxonomy): domain Bacteria; phylum Pseudomonadota; class Gammaproteobacteria; order Burkholderiales; family Burkholderiaceae_B; genus Limnobacter. Next base: position 1,817 of record DASUDK010000004.1, read on the forward strand.
CGCCGGTGTGCGCAGGCTTTCGTGGGTTGGTGATGTCGATCACTTCCAAGCCCTTGGCTGTGGTGGCAAACAAGTAGCGGAACTGCACCGCTGTGGCACGCGCATCTTGCAAGGGCAGGGTGGCGATGTGTTGCGGTTTCAGCGGGTTGTCAATGTTCACAAACACCAAACCTTTGGGCGTGGTGATGTAGGCATAATGACCAGCCACGGTGATGTGGCTGGCACCGTTGAGCACGCCCTGTTCGTTCCAGGTGACCGCACGCTCAAAAAAATTGTTGCGCGGTTCACCATCAGCCAGGGTGTTCACATTCACGGCAATCAAGCCTTCTTCGCTGTCGGTGATGAAAGCGTAGTTGTAGATGGGGTGGAAGGGTTGTTCCATGTTGGTGATGCGCATCAAATCCCCTTGGTTGCGGTCGGGGTTGATGTTTTGGTTGGTGGGCAGCGCCATGCAGGTGGCGTTTTTGCTGGGCACGTGGGTGTCATGGCCCAAGGGGCTGAAAGGCGCCGTGATCACACGCTGGCTGTAACCTTTGTTGGCAACGCTGGCTGCATCGTAGGCCCTAAAACCCCCTTGACCTTCGGCCACAAACACGTATTCGCCGCGCAGTTGGATGCAACGCGCAGCCCCCTTGGTGGTGTGATCCATCAACAAGGGCATCACTGTGTCGGCCAGCTCCCGGTTTTTATTCAAATGGCTTTGGTAGTAATCGGGGTAGGCGTATTTGTGCAGGTAACTGCCAATCACGGCTTGCGGTTCGTCCCACTCGGTGACGGTGATGGCGGCCATGTGTTGCTCTGCACCCACCCAGGCATTGAATCCGACAAAGTTCACAAAGTTCGTGCCCTGCAACAGCAGCTGCGCCATGATGGCGTTGTTGTCATCCTCGCGTGACAAATGGCAATCGGTGCAGGTTTTGGTCTCTTCTTTGCGTTCGGTGTGCGGGTAGTGGGGCGCAAACGCCTGCGAGGAGTAACCACTGGCGGCAATCGGGGGTTGCTGAATGTAAATGCGTTCGCGGTTTGCGTTCATGGACGACAACACCAGGGCCGAGCTGGAACGGATGGGCGCAATGCGGTTGCCTTTCACTGGCCCATGCACGCCCAGCTGGAACATGTCATCCCGCGCCACCTGTGGGTTGTAGGTGGCATAGTTGCGGGTTTCGCCCCCTTCGTAATGCAAGCGCTCGGTTTTCCAGTTGGCCTGGATGGGCAGGTGGCAACCGGCGCAGCTCGTGGTCCAGCTTAGGTGGCAGGTGAAGCAGGTCATCTTGTCGTTGTCGTGTGCAAGTTCCTGCACGCCAGGCCCCCATTTGCCTGCGCGGCCTTCTTCACCGGCGCCCATCAGCTTGGCACGTGCCGATTTGGCGTTGTAGCTCGGGTGTTGTTCGTTCACCGTGTCTTTCACCAGGCTCATTTCCCACTCTTTGGCGGGGTCCAGTGCAGCGCGCTGGTAGAGCTTGCCATCGCGCCATTCAAAACGTTTGCGGCCATCCTGGGTGCGCAATTGTGTCAGGTCGGTGCCGCCAGGGGGGGCTGCTGGCCCACTGGTGCGCAGGGTGGGGTACTTGGTGGCCGTGCCGTGGCAGTCAGCGCAGTCCACCTCCACAGCCGCAGCCACTTCGCCATAGATGTGTCCATTGCCATGCATGTCTTGAGCAAAGTGGCAGTCCACGCAATGCATGCCAATGTCGAGGTGAATGCTCTTTAAGTGCACCGCCTTCTCAAATTTCTTGGGATCATCATCGGACACCACCTCCCCTTTGGCATCCAACAGCGCACCCTTGCGGTTGCGTTTGAACACCGCGCGGAAATTCCAGCCATGGCCGTGGTAGTCGGCAAATTGTGTGTCTTTCAATTTGCTGTTGAGGGTGGAAACGTTTTTCAGAAATTCCGGGTCGCTCCATTTGCCGCGCACCGCAGCCTCTTCGGGGTTGCGGTCCAGAATCTCTCGCATTTCAGAATCGCTGGGGTAGCGCTGCTTTTCCGGCCACATGTGGGGCGCATCGCTCTCGTAATCCCACATGATGTAGCCGTAATAGCTGTTCACAAACACATTGGGCTGGTGCATGTGGCAAACCATGCACTGTGAACTTGGGATGGCGCGGGTGAACTCGTGTTTCACCGGATGACCACTTTCATTTTTAGGGATGGTGGGGTCGATTGTTTGCGTGGTGCCATCGTGGCCAAACTTGGCGTAGGGGCCAGCGTGCGCTGGGTCGCGGTCGTTGGTGTACACCGTGTGGCAGCCCGTGCATCCTGAGGAGCGGTAATCACCCGGCTGCTCGTTGGTGCCCAAAAACCAGAGGTGTGGGTCGTTCAGGCGGGTTTTGGTGACGTTGATGAGTGGCACTGCAATGCGCTGGCCTGTGCCTGGGCCCCGGTTGGATTGTTTGATGTCGGGGCGGCCAGGCTCGTCCAACCTTTGTATCTGCCCCAACACATTGGGCAAACCCACCTCGGGGAAGATGCTGTTGATGACTTTGCCACCGCGCTCAAACACGCGGAATATGTCGCCGGGTGGTGTGGTTTCCCACGCAGGCAGTGGGGCAAGCTGGTTCAAAATGCCTTTGTGTACAAACAGCGCGTTGTCGGCATCCACTGGGTTTTTCAGCAAGCCTGGCTTGCCGTCTTGCGTGTAAGCCTCGCCAAGAATGTAGCGCTTGAAGGGCAGAATCCCGTTGTTGTATGAAGCGCCACCCCACAGCATGGCCGAGGTGCTCATGAGGCTGCGCTCTTGGGCCTGAATAATCGGCAAATGGCATGAACCGCAGGCCTCACGGGCCACGCGCAAATCGCCTGGGTTTACAAAGCGGATGTAGGCGGGGTGCTCTTTGTTGAGTTTGGCGTATGAACGTTTTGGATTCGCCGATGAGGGGTAGTTCCAGAATTTTTCATTGCGCGGCGCAATGTGCGCTCTGTCGAGCGCAGTCCGGTATTCTGCGGCAAAGCCTTTTTCGCGTGCTGCCCGGGTGTGGTCATAAGCCAGTGTGCCTTGTTTTTGCTCTGGCCCTCTCCAGCTCACGGTCGCATCGCCACCATGGCAGTCTGTGCAGCCCAGCACCACGCCCGGGTTGGCATGCATGGTGTGCTGGTCGGTTTGCGTGTGGCAACTCATGCAGCCTTGTGTTTTTTCCAGGGCTTGCTCCACAGTTTGGCGCTCAGGAGCTGCCGGGGCCATGGTGTATGTTTTTTGGGGCAGTGCCGCATCGGCGGCGAGGGCGGAAGTTGTTTGCCAGGCTGATACACCAAATCCCAACGCACTTGCAGTAAGCAAAGCCCAAGCCCGGCTCAACATGCGCCTGCTTTGCCTGTGCAAATTGCTGTGTATTGCCCCTGCCATGTAAACCCTTTGCTTAAAAACTAAAAATCACGTTGAACAACATGGAGTAGGGGCGTTTTCCCCCTTGGTCCCCAAACAAATCCTTGTATCCGTCGCCAGGCAACAGGGTGGCCACCGAGCCATTGATCACCACGTTCTGACTGAAGAATGGCCGGTACTGAAAGCCAACCGATGCATCAACACCCAGGTCGGTGGAAGGTGGGCGCTGTTGACGCAAGGCACCCAACACGGTGGTGTCAGCAAACTCCAATTTGTTGACGTTGGCCACCACACGCAGTTCGGGTGTTACATCAATATCGGCACCCACCCCAAGCAACAACAGACCTGGGTTCACAAAATTGGATTGACCCTGCTCCTTGCTGGACCTCAACGACGGCAATACACCATTGCGACCCGACAAAAACACACCACCTCCACCAATCAGCGGAATGTTCTGGCGAATAAAGAAGCTGGTGTCTGCGCCTGCAAACTGCGGGTTTTCAAAGATGGCATCAAACCCCTCGGCTTTGCCGTCGTAAGGGTCTTCATCGCCTGAGGCGTACAAAAAGCTGCCACGCAATCTAAACCAATCGAAATCGCGGGACACCTCAGTGGCGTGGAACCAGGCATCAATGTCTTGCGCTTGCTGTGCCAGGGGGTGCCGGTCTATCTTGCCTTTGGCGTAATACGTGGAGGTGGTGATGTTGAGGCGGCCGTAATGCCCATCCCCACTCAAACCAAAATAATCCACGTGGTAGGCAAAAGGCCGCTGATCCCCAATCGAAGCTGGCCGCGCCAAAAAGCCATTGGCATCGTAGTACAGGCCCTGGTCTTCATCATTGCGGTTGTGGATGTAGCTGGCCTGGCTGGTGAATCCCAAAAATGGAAAGTCTTGCCGATACAGGTTGGCCACCAAAAAGTCATCGTCCCGGAGGTCCTCGCGAATGTCATTCAAGCCGCTGTTGGTGTCTTTTTCAACGCGCTTGAAGTAGCCCACGTTGTATTGGTAAATGTTGTTGTTGCGGTTACCGAATAGACGCACGCCAAAGGGCAGGTCCTGGAATAAAAATCCGCGAAAATCGCTGATGAACGGCTGAATGCCCACACGCAAGCTGTCGAAATCGTACCTGTCAGACACGTTGCGCAGGTGAACATCCACAAAGGCTTCTTGAATGCCTACAAACCCCTCTCTGCGGGTGGTGCCAGAGGTGGGAGAAATCTTGAGCAAACGATCTTCTTCGACACGCACATCGGTGTAATTGAACACCGGGGTGAGACGAAATTCGTAATCGGGCGGTTTGAATGTGGTGTTGCCCTTGGTGAGTGACAAACTCACAATCAGGTTGTGCGCAAAAATGGATTGCTCACCTTCACCAAAAATATTGGTTTGCCTGGCTTGTGTGGACGTGGCTGGTGGCACAGGCACCGGGAAGCGTCGCTCTTCAAACAAGGTGTCGGCAATCACACCCAGGTTAAAAAACCAGTCGGGTCCCAAAGTGTCTTGCAACACAGGCAAGTCCCCTTTGATCACGTTTTGGTTGTAGGGGTCATAGAGCGGAAATTTAAAACCCAACGATTGCATGATCCGCCAGCGGTCTGGCACAGCCACGGTCTCGCGGGGCAGGTTGGGCTGTGGCGGGGGCACTTGGCTTGGGTCTATCACCGGGATGGCCACATCGCGCGGTGCGATCGGTGTGTCTCTGCCAGGTATCGCCCGTGGCACCGCTGGCGTGGCTGGCGCAATGCCCGGTGTGCCGCTGTTGGCTGGGCGCACACCCGTGCCGGGTTGCTCGGCCAATGCGTCTGGCGCAAACGCGCGTGGAGCAAACACCCCCAGGGCTTGGTCACCAAACTGACCGCTGCTTTGTTGCAGCCAACCGGTTGTGCTGCCCAACAAACTGTCTTGCACCCGCACGCGGAACCAACCATTTTTTTCTTCAAAGGCATCCACCAACTGGCCTTTAAAAAACTCCCCGATGGCCTTGGTGCTCACATCGGGTTGGGCATACACCACGGCGCGGTTGCCAAAAACCTGCAACAACAAGGTTGGTCGTTCAGCCTGGTCCAGGCTTTGTGGGTCAGGAATACCCGCCACCCGCTTACCCACTCGCTCGACAACCTGGGTAACCTGCTGGCTGGCTTGCATAAATTGTTGACCCATTTGAGCCATCACGCTGGGGCGCGCGTCCGGATCAATTTGAGCATGAGAAACACTGGGCAACACCCCAGCCAACATCAGACCCAGTGCCACTCCGCTGGTCGGCTTGCGCGCAAAACTGGTGCGTTTGTTCTTCATCATGGTGCTGGACACACGTTGGATGCATTGCTGTCATTGAACGGCGACTGCGGGCACTGCACATATTTGAGCGATTGGCCACTGCGGCTCAATTGGTCCGCGCTGCGCAGTGTGTTGGGGAAGGGGCGCATGGTGCTACTCACCGCGGTCGCCGCATTCAACACCCCAAGATAACCCACCATGTCATCCTGGTCTACGCCGTCACCAGACACACCGATGGCGCCCACCAAGGTGTCACCCTTGTAGATCGGGAACCCCCCGGGGAAAATCTGCATGCCGTTGGCAAAGCGGCTCTGTCGGCCAGCCGGGACCACGGCATGGTCGACACAGGTTTGGGATGAATCGGGTTGAAACTGATTGCCCCCGACCACCGCGCGTGTGGCTTGGCCCAAGGTGGCCAGCACCTTGGGGGCGACCAAGTTGAGTTGAAAGCCCAGATTGAAAGGGCTCCAACTGGCCAAGGGGCTGGACAGTGGGCCTTGCGGTGTGCCTTCTACACCATCGGGGAAGTAGGGGCGGTGCACGTTGCCGATGGCCCGGGCGGAAAATGCTGCGGTGCCATTGAGCACAGCCGCCTGTTCATTAAAAAACGTGTTCATTGCATTGGCGAAGTTGGCTTGTCCGCCCGCATTCACACTGGTGAAGTCGTTCAGTGCCTCAGGTGCGCTGAAGGTGAGTGCGCTGCGTGCTTTTTGAACCGACACGTCAGTGCCAAAGATGGGTGCATCTTCACTGCGCACCAGGCCAAGAATACGCCCGTCGGTGTCCACCACGCTCACGGTGACCTGCGCGGCCGCACCCAATGGGATACGGATTTGCGCGCGCGCGCGGTTGGCGATTTTCATGCCTTCCACCAAGATGTTTTGCACTTCGGTTTGGGTAAGATTACCGCCCGCCAGGGGTGGAAACCGAACCGACGTGTTGTCGGCCGGGTTGGTGATCAATGTGTAGGTCCTCAAACCGTTGAAGCTGGGGTTTGTGGTGGGCACATAGCCGGAGTTGCTGTCGCCGTAAGCCTGGCCGTCAATGGGCGTGCCTGCCGTGTGGTAGCCCGCCACCGCGGTGAAACCCCCGTTGGCACCTAGGTTGGCCAGCCCAGCCACGCCAGGGGTGTTGTTGATGAATTGAAAGCTCTGCCCGTTGGCCGTGATTCGGTTGGCGCGAATTTGCGCTGGCGCACGATAAGTATCCGACAGCGCCGCAAAAGCGATCTCTTCTTCCAGGTCGGTTTCCACATCCTGAATATTGCGGTCTAAGCCATACACAGGCGGTGTTCCAGCATTGACAGAGGCCATCACGCCGATGCCGCCCACCACGCGGCCCTCTTTGTAAATCGGGAAGCCGCCAGGGTCGGCCGACAAACCCAGGGGAGAACGTTTTGGGCCCAAGGTGGCGCTTTGTGAAAGCCACAGGTTGAGGTCGGAGCAAGGCAGTTGACTAAATTGCACGCCGTATAGCGGGCCACTGGGTTGGCCACGTTCGCCTGGCTGAAAAAACTCCTGAACAATCTGGCTGGCGGTGCGGGTGCTGAACGCGTTGCCTGTTGAAGACAAATACGCACCCGTGATGGCTTTTGCAATGGCTGCCAGGGTGCTGGGCACGGTGGTCCCGTCAAGGCCATTGCCACTGGCGCCAGCAATGCCACTGGTGATGGTGGTGTTGGCTGCGGAGTTGGTCATCTGATACACCGCCAGCACGTTGCCCACCCGGTCCGTGATCGCAATCGTGGATTGCACACCGCGGGATATGGATGCCTGGACGGCACGCGCGACAATGTCGTTCACGTCGCCTGCGCTGAGTGATTGTGTGCCCAGTGCGGCAATGTTGAAATTCAGTTGTTCAGCCGAGCTGCCGCCCGAGCCCCCGCCGCCGCACGACACCAGGGCACCCAAGGCCACAGCGGTGGTGACCAGCGCACCCACGCCAGCCTTGCCAGCCCGCACCTTGCGCGGCTTGCTGACCGCGCTGCTTTGCATCCACTTCATTGCATTCATCTCACATGGTTGTTGCTTTGTACAAACCCCCAAAGGGTCTGCGCCAGTTCACTGCTGGGTCTCTGCTTTTTCTAGCCTGTTGTTGCCTGGCGGATGCTGCGGTGCCAGTGCATTGTGTATGTGGTACTCGTGGCACAAACCACAGTCCGATCTCACCTTGTTCATTGCGGGTTTGCTGCCGGCATGGCAGGTTTGGCAGCCCTCGATTGATGGCATAAGCACATCGCTGGCTTCTTCCGACTTGCTTGCTTTGTGGCAGCTTTCGCACGATTCAAATGCGTGCGCCCGGTGATCAAAAATGGCCATGGGCATCCAGGTGTGCACTGGGGCCAGCGGCGCGATGGTGTATTGCGGCATGCGCGAGCCCGAGGTTTTGGTGTTGCCCAGCCCCGGTTTCGGTTTCACCACGTGGCAGACCGCGCAAGCCGTGTTCTCAAACAACTCAGTGACTGCAAACGCTGCCTGTGTTTTTGGGTTGCCGCCGAGGGCTTGTAAATTGCTCCGGTTGGGCTCTTTCTCTCCCGGCCGAGCCCGCAAAACAGCCCGCTGCGCATTCACTCTGTTGCGTTCGCTTGGATTCAGGGCCAAGTAGCTGTAAAACTCCTCAACTGTGCTGGTTACAAGTTCGGGTGAGCCGTGCGGCACCTGCCGGTCAGGCAGCGCAGGTTCAAAGTTCAGCCTGTGGCAATCCTGGCAATGGGCCTCCATGCTCAAGGGTTTAAACCCGGTCTGCGTGTCGGCCGCCTCGTGGCAATTGCTGCACTTCATCACCACTTTTTGCTTGGGGCCATCCACGCCTTTGGGATCCAAGTGAACATCGTGAGGAAACTTCAGTCCGGTGGATTCAGTGATTTTTGCATTGGCCACCATGCGTATACGCCGCAGGTCGGATGTTTGTGGACCATTGGCCACGGTTAGGCGGAATGCAGGGTGCTTGTCGCCTGCAAAGTCTGCCACGGGCAGCGTGGCCGTGTTGGGGGCCATGGCTTTGATGTCTTGGTGACAGCTGGCACAGTCAGAACCAACAAAGTGTTTGTTTTGTTCGGCCAGGCTTTCACGGCCTTTGTGATCGCGGTGGCAACTTGCACAGCGGCCTTCTTCAAACGAGGTGTCTGGCAGCGTTTGTTCCGCCACATGCAAACCCATGTTGGCATGGCAAACCTGGCAGGTTTCGTCTTTCACGCGGCTGAAGTTGCCTGCATGGCAGGCTTGGCAATCGCCCTCCAGGTTGGCGTGCGCGGAGGCCAAGGGCCCGGGATTCCACACCGAATCCAGCGCAAGTGCAGTCACTCGTCGTTCTTTGGCCTGCGTATCCACCTGCAGGCTGGGATGTGCATTGAGCGGTAGGCTCGCTGAGTTGACCTGCGTGGGTTTGGCCAGCTCGTTTTTTGGCAAAGCCAGCCAGTCAAATAGTCCCGGCATATTCATGGCCAACAATGGCAATACAAAAAATGCAAACAGCAAGGGCAAAAATAGCAACCACGACAAAGGGCGCTTCAGGCCCAGTGGCCTTTGTAGGTGTTGTTGCTCCCGTGCTAGCGGATTGGTTGATGTTTTTTTGTCGACCATGTCATCACCAGTACACAAAAACTGAAACAACATGCGTCACCAACGCAGCCAGCAAACCAAAAGAGAGCGGTACGTGCACAGCCAGCCAAAGTTCCAGCCAGAAGCGCATGGTGTAGTACTGCCGCAATTGCTTGAGCGCTCGCAGACGTTGCACTTGATTGCGGTAAAGCTCCGCCAAAGACGGATCATTGGCGAGGGATTTTTGTAACTGCTCGGTGGCACGCTCGGTGGCGCAGTTTTTAACCCGCCCTAGGCGCTGCCCCGACCGGGAAAATATGCCTTGTTTTTGAGACGCGTCGATGGCGCGCGTCACGAACGCTTCTGCATTTTTGCAAAGTTTGGTGGCCTCGCGGTCCAGGTTTTCAATGCCAAGTACGATTTGCTCAGGGCTTTGCCGGTTGAGCAGGTTCGACATTTCGGTGGGGTAACGCAAATAAAAACTCAGGCCCCAAACCCCAGATGCGATCGTGAGCAAAGTGAGCACGTAAGCCAATGAATGTATATTCCAGCCCAACTGAAAACCCGTGTGCAGTGTGGCCACCACCGCCAGTGCCAGGCCAAGGTAGATGTGTGCAGACACCCATCCGCGCAAATTGCCAGATTGGTTGTTGTACTGGCGCTTGCGCACACCAAACCACATGAGCCAAACAATAAGCAGTGCGCCAATCGTGCCCAGGGTGTAACCCAGCCATGTTCCGCCGTTGGCAACAATGCGAGGTTGATGAAAACCGTAAGAAATTGCGCTAATTAACACAAGCGCAAGGGCCCATTTCAGGTACTTGAATTGTTTATAGTTGAATAAGTTGTCCTGAATCATCTGGACCCATGCCTAATTGTGTTTATTCGGGGTACAGCAGAGGGACTACATGCGTTGCATACGCAACAGTGCTTAATGTTAGTACACCTTGCACAATGTTAGTATCCCCACATCATGTCTGGGAGTGAATAATTGAGTCTTGGCGCCGCTTTGTTCTTGCTGGTGATGGCCTTACTGCTTGTTTTTTTGGTGTATTCCAGTTGGCGTAGCGTATTTTTACAATTTGAGCGTGTGCCAAAACCCAACAATCACTCTGCGCTTGGCAGCCCCGAGTGGCATGCTTTGCTCGACCGTCGGCGCGAAATTGAAAACGATCCATCCCTCGACGATGCAGTCCGAGCTTTGCTCATTGAAGAATGGCGAGCGCAGGCCGAGCTGAGTCGCCCGCACATCGAGTCCGAAACAGCACCTCAGGCCATCCCCCACGGTCTTCGCAGTGCCTCTGCGCTTGGGTCAATCGGTGTGTTTGCGGTTTTTGCATCCGCCGCGCTTGCCTACGGCGTCGGTGCATTTCATCCCCAATCGTTTGAATGGCCTTCAATTGTTAAAAGAGCGCACACTGACGTTGCATCGGCCGCCCCATCGCCCACGGCCGCGCACCCCGGTGATGGGGCCAGTTTGGATGAACGTTTGGCCAGTCTAAAGACCCGACTTGCAGAACAACCCGAGGATTTGCAGGGTTGGGTGCTGCTCGCGCGCACGCATGCAGCACGGCAGGAATACAGCGAGAGCGCACAAGCCTTAGAAAAGGCGCTGACCTTGACACCACAACACCCAGACCTGCTGGCGGATTTGGCTGACATGCTGGCCATGGCCAACGGCAGGCAACTGGCTGGCGAGCCCATGGAGTATGTGGAGCTCGCATTGCGTGGCGACCCCAACCATGAAAAAGCCCTGGCCTTGGCCGCCAGTGCTGCTGAGCAACGTGGAGACGCAAAGACAGCCAACGCTCTGTGGGCCAGACTCAGCCAAGTCCAACAGCAACAACTGGTGGCGCCTCCACCCAAGGCGCCCATCGCACAATTTGCTGTGCAATTGCCCTCGCCAATGCCTCCTGCGTCTACCAATCCCCAAAGTCAGCCTGCACTCTTCGTGGTGCTCAAAGCGCAGCCGGGCCCTGGCATGCCATTGGCCGCTGTGCGCATTACCCAGGCGGAGGTGCAGCGCGATGCACGCAATGGTGCATTGACAGTGCCAATTTTTGAGCAGAACTTCTTGCAAGGACAAGCTGCTGGCGATTTGCCCGCCACTTTGCACGCGCAGGCACGCTGGTCTGTCCTGGGCAGTGCACAGGCGAACCCACAAGATTGGGTATCCAATTGGGTCGAGGTGCCTGTCGGCAATTCTGTGGCCACCACACGCCTTACGCTTGCACAACCATGATCTATTTAAAAAACCACGCACTGCAGTTGAATATTGCACCGTTGAGTGCATCCGGTGTATTGCTGGCCAGTGAAATTCGCTGTGCCCTCGCACTGGGCCGCGTTTACTTGGTGCATGGCGAGAATGGCGTGGGCAAATCCACCTTGCTTAGAAAGGTTTTTTTGGCCTTGGGCGCGCAAGCGCAGTTGTACAAGCCAGAGCACGGACTGCGGGATGAACTGCTGGTGATTCAACATGCACAACAATTGTTGGCCTTGCATGGCCAGTCCACACAGCGCAGTCAAACCCTGCTTGAACAATTGGGCTTGGGCGATTGGGCCTATGAACGGATTGGCACGCTGTCTTCTGGTCAGCGGGCGCGTCTGGGCCTATTGCATTGGCACATTCGATCTGCACCAGTGTGGCTGCTCGATGAGCCTTTGAATAATTTGGATTCCAGTGGGCGCAACATGTTGCTCGGTCTGATTCATGCCCACCAAGGGCGGGGTGGACTGGTCCTCATGGCCACCCACTTGGACTGGCCTGAGTTGCATGCCCGTTGCGGCACCGAGAATGTTGCGACACTGCTTTTGCGTCACGGCATGCTTGAACACAATGCTGCAAACTTCGACATCAGCACACACTCTGCCATTGAGCCAGCGGCCCTGAACACCGATCAGGTTGCGCCATGGTTTGCGTTGTTCAAACGGCAGTTCGCATTGTGGTGGGCGCAGCCACAACAGGTGTTCTGGGGGGCTCTGTTCCACTGGATGGTGCTGGCTTTTTTTGGCATGGGCTTGAACAAACCTGAACCTCAAGTCGTGTTTGTGGCAATTTGGGTGAGCTTGTTGCTGGCGCTGATGCTCAATGCAAAAGACTGGTTTTCAGACGATGTGCGCGTGCGTTGGTTGGCCGAACTGCGAGCGTTTGCCCCAGTCACCTTGGCACGTTATTGGCTTTGCACCGTACTCACCCAAGCGTTGCTGCAGGTGGCCGTGTTGTTGCCGGTCACCGCCATGGCCAGTCTCCAGTTTGGCCTGGGGGCATCACAGGTTTTTGCACTGTGCGTGTCTTTGTTGCTGGCCATTTGGGCTGTCGCCCCTTTGCTGGGCTTGCTCTCGGTGTTGGTGTTGCTGACCCGCGGCGGTGCGGTTTTGGTTTATCTTTTGGCGCTTCCTTTGGTGGTGCCAGCCTTGTTATTTGGCCTAGAGGCCAGCCGCGCCGAGCTTTTGGGTCGCAGCCCGCAAGCGCCCTGGATGGTATTGCTCGCATTGGGCACACTGCTGCTGTTGCTGGGGCCTGTGCTTGCCCGCCGTTTGTTTGAATTGGTTCAGGAATAACTGCGCATGATGCTCTCCCAATGGGCCTCGCCCCCAAAGTTTCATCAATTGGCCAGCAGACTGTGGGCATGGCTGCTGTTGTCCGGTGTGGCCACGCTCAGCATTGGCTTGTACACCGGTTTGGCGCTTGCGCCTGTGGACGCCCAACAAGGCGAGGTGTACCGGGCCATTTATTTGCATGTGCCCGCTGCATGGATGTCTATGTTTTTGTATTTGGTGGCGGTGGTTTATGCCGTGCTCAACTGGTTGTATCGCAGTGATGTATCGGCTGTGATGATGCGTGCGCTCTTGCCCACAGGCGCTTGGATGACCGCTTTGGCCCTATTCACTGGTGCCTTGTGGGGCAAACCCACCTGGGGCACGTATTGGGTGTGGGATGCACGCATGACTTCGGAGTTGTTGTTGCTTTTCATTTACCTTGGCCTCATGGCGCTCGCCCAATTGGCCACCGACCGCGCCAAGGCAGACCGTGTGTTGTCGGTGGGTCTTTTGTTGGGGGCATTCAACATTCCGCTCATTTATTTGTCGGTCGTGTTTTGGAATACTCTGCATCAGGGTTACAGCGTCTCACTGAGTGGTAGCCGCATTCACCCCGACATTGCCAATGGCTTGTGGTTGTGCGTGCTTGGATTTTGGTTGGTGTGTGCGAGCGCCGTATTGAACCGGGCACGACGCTTGTTGGTGCAAAGGCGGTGGGCATGATGTTAAGCGCTTGGGAGACGGTGTGGGTGTGCCTTGCAGTCACCGTGGTGGTGATGGCCCTGGACCATGGGTTGGCCAACCGCGCCGGCCCGCAAAAACATGAGGAACAACGTCGGCAGGGGCGGGCACAACGGGCTGCGCGGCTTAACACTGATCAATCCAATCAAGGAGAAAATCCATGAGCGCTGCACGTGCGCGCAGGGCAGCCTGGCTGGCTGCTGTGGTGGTGGTGGCCGCGGGCTTTGGCATGGCGCTCATCAAGGTGTTTAACAACAACCTCGTGTTTTTTTACACGCCTTCGCAAATTGTTTCTGGTGATACGCCGTTGGGTGAACAAAGTTACCGCCTGGGCGGCATGGTGCAGGTGGGCAGTGTGCAGCGCGAACCCGACTCCCTCAAAGTGCGGTTCGTGGTCACTGACATGACCCACAGCGTGCCGGTCGAATTCACCGGCATCACCCCCGATCTGTTTAAAGAAGGCACTGGTGTGGTGGCCGATGGGCTGTGGAACGGCAACACCTTTGTGGCCACCGAAGTGCTCGCCAAGCACGACGAAAACTACATGCCTCCCGGAGTAAAACCTTGATTGCCACCACCTCTCAATTGGCCCTGGCCTTGGCCACAGTGCTGTCCCTCCTGGGGGCTGCGTTGGGCTTTTATTGGGTGCGTGGCATTTATACCCATGCCCCAGCGCAACCTTTGTTGCAGGCCGTGCAGCGCAACGTCATGCTCGTGTTTGCCTTGGTGATGCTGGCATTCATTGGCCTGGTGAGCTCGTTCATCCTGAGCGATTTTTCCGTGCGCAACGTGGCTGAAAACTCCAATCTCTCGCTGCCTGTGTTTTACAAAGTGGCTGCCAGTTGGGGCTCGCACGAGGGCTCGTTTTTGTTGTGGGTGCTCATGTTTGCGGGTTGGACTCTGGCCGTGGCTTTGTCTCGTTTCAGTGTATCGGCCTGCTTCAAAGTGCGTGTGCTTGCCACCCTGCAACTGGTTTTGGTTGGGTTCTTGTTGTACCTGTTGCTGGCCAGCAATCCATTTGAATACCTCAACCCCGCGCCTGTGGATGGTCGCGACTTAAACCCACTGCTGCAAGACATCATCATGATCATTCACCCCCCCATGCTCTACATGGGTTACGTGGGGTTTGCAGTCACCTTTGCTTTTGCAGTGGCTGGTTTGCTGGAAGGCCGTTTTGACATGACATGGGCGCGCTGGAGCCGCCCTTGGACAAACACCGCGTGGGCCTTTCTAACCGTGGGAATCGCCTTGGGCAGTTGGTGGGCCTACCGAGAGCTGGGCTGGGGTGGTTGGTGGTTTTGGGACCCGGTAGAAAACGCATCGCTGATGCCATGGCTTGCAGGCACAGCGCTCATTCATTCTTTGGCCGTGAGCGAGAAGCGGGGCGCATTGCGCAGTTGGACGCTGTTGCTGGCGCTCACCACATTCGCTTTGTCTCTTCTCGGTACTTTCTTGGTTCGCTCGGGC
>DASUDK010000005.1:0-5220 GCA_036275655.1 Limnobacter sp.
CGTGTGCCATTGGGTGAGTATTTGGTGACCATGGCGGGGTGCTGGCGCAGGGGGCCGCTGATCTCCATGTCGGTGAAGGTGTGGATGCGGCGGTTGAAGGGCGAGCCTTTGACCACGCTGTACTGGCCGTTGCTGCCACGGCGCACCTCAATCACGGACACGCCGTGGATGTACATTTCTTTGAGTGCTTGATTGGCATCACGAACGCCACCGGTGCTGGTGGCGCCATTGGCATGCAAAAACAGTGGCGTGATGGCCTCATGGTTGATCACCAGCAAACCGCGGTCGCTCGCCTCGGGGTCCCAGGTGTTGCTGCTGCTCAGGCCAAAGAAGTACATGCCGTCGTGGTGGTCACCACTGCGGAATTGGAATTCGGACGGGTTGTTGGCGGCGTCGGTGCCATCGTTGGCGTATTCTGCAATGCCGTTGGCAATGGGGTCGCCCAGTTTGTACAGCACTTGAAACTGGTAACCGGGTGCCACTTGCACAGAATCTGCAATGCTCAAGGGGGTGGAACTAAAACCCACGGCGTTGAGCTGGGTGGAGCCACTGACACCTGCCACGGCACCATCGCCACCACAACCCGCCAGACCCAAAAAGCCCAAGGCGGCCACGCCCATGGAGCCTTTGAGGATTTTGCGGCGGGTGGGGTTTTCCAGGTGCTGGTTGATGATTTCTTGGAATGTGGGGCTGGACAAAATTTCCAGCTCTTTGTTGGACATGTTGGACATCTCTACCTCCGTGTTAGACCGCACGGATTTTGGAGCGCTTGTGTTACAGGTCCGTTAGACTTTTATGACGTGAATATTTAACGTTATTTCATGTTTGTGCAACCCGGCTTGCCAAGCGGCGGGATTTTATGCACACTCAAATTTCCATGGCAGTGTAGGTGGTTGGCAGATGCCCAGCGCGATGAACGAACGTCCCTCGGAGCCCCCCAGTGGCAAGCGTTTTCTGGAAAAAGAGCGGGCTTTCCAGCAAAAAATCTGGAAACTTTGGCTGATTATTTTTACCCTGGGCCTGGCGGCCGCTTTCACCAAAAGCGCCTTGGCCGACACCACGCAAGACCAGCGCGACACCCGTGCAGTGATCGAAGCCCAATTGGCGGCTTTTCAAGCCAACGACAGCGAAAAAGCCTTTTCGTTTGCCACGCCCAATATTCAAACCCTGTTTGGCGATGCGGCCACGTTCATGCAAATGGTGAAAGAAGGCTACGACGTGGTGTACCGCCCCGCTGCGGTGCAGTTTGTGCGCTTTGAAACCGATGGAGCCAATGCTCTACACGTGCTGCAGATGGCCGACCGCAACAAAACCCTGTGGAACGTATACTATGTGTTGGAGAAACGGCCGGACGGGCGCTGGAAAATCTCCAGCTGCGAGACCGAGAAAGCTGCCACCAACCTGATTTGACATGAGCAACGCCGACGTACAAACCCCCACCTGCAACATCACCCTGACCGATGCAGCGCAAGAACGCATCCTGGATTTGCGGGACAACATGCACAAACCGGCGATGATCCGGCTTTATGTGCAGGGCGGCGGCTGCTCGGGCTTTGAGTACAAGATTGATTTGGCCAAAGAGTTCAACGAAGACGACATAGAGATTGAGATCAACCCGTACATCCGGCTGTATGTGGACCCATTCAGCGCGCCCTACCTGGAAGGCACGCAAATCGACTACGAGCAGCACACCTTGAGTGCGCGCTTCGTGTTCAATAACCCACAAGCCACAACCACCTGCGGTTGCGGCTCCAGTTTTTCAGTCGAGTAAACCTTACAAAATCTTGGCGTTGCGAAACAGTTGATCCACTGTAACGCGGCTCACGCTGGACTCATCCCGCTGATCGGACGATGAATACAGGGTGATTTGCAAGGCGCTGAGCACGTTGAACAGGCGATTAACGCTGATGGAGCCTGGGTTTTTTTCCAGGCTGGACACGGTGCGTTGATCGATGCCCAACAACTCGCCCAACTGTTTTTGGGTTAAGCCCAACTCGCGGCGACGGGTGCGCAGCAAGGTGGTTACCTCGGAAATCTGCAATTTTTTCAAAGCCATGGCGTGATTTGTCGTTGTGTGAGTCCCACGCTAAACGCACATGCGTTTGCGCGGGTTGACTCACAATGTGACAAACCTTTAACCCCAAATCAAGCACTATTTTGGGTCTGCCCAAAGTGGTGATTACATCACCTTGAATGCCTGCATGCCGGTGCGCAAATGGTCGGTCAGTTTGGGTTTGACCTCTTTGCCGCTTTTGCCCACCAAACGGTAGTCTGCGGGATTGAAGCGCGCAATCCGCAAGCGGTACTCGGCGTTTAAGCCGGGGTATAAGGTGTTGTTGCGGCCATTGGGGCTGAGGTACCAACTGGCGCAACCACTCTTCCACACGGTGTGCTCGCTGCGGTTGTCCATCACCTTCACAAAGGCCTGCTCCACCTCGGGCTTGACCTCGATGGCCTTGAGTTTGCGGGCGTTGCGCAGCTGGATGGCCTGAATCACGTAGTTGATTTGCGCCTCGGCGTAGGCAATCACCGAGGTGTGGCCTGGACCGGTGAATGGCCCAACCAGGTAATACAGGTTGGGGAAACCAGCCGTGGTGATGCCTTGGTAGGCCTCTGCACCATCCTTCCATTTTTGGTTGAGGCTGGCGCCACCAATGCCTTTGGCATCGATGGGTGACCCAGTGTGGCGCACCTCGTAACCGGTGGCGTAAATCACCACATCCAACGCATGCTCGGTGCCATCGGCCAAGCGAATGCCGTTCGCCGTGAATTGATCAATGCCAGTGGTCTCCAGGTGCACATTGGGCTTTTGCATGGTGGGGTACCAGTCGGAGCTGACCAACACACGCTTGCAGCCAAACTTGAAGTTGGGGGTGAGCTTTTTGCGCAGCTCAGGGTCTTTGACCTTGCGACGCAGGTAACTGCTGGCCATCTTCTGGGGTTGCGCTTTGAAGGTGTCGTACTTCAGGATGAGGAACGGCGCGGTGATCTCGTTGAACCAGTAAACGCCCAGGCGATTGAGCTTCATGTTCAGTGGCGCTTTGCGGTTGAGGGCTTTTTCGCGCTCTTCAATGCGGCGGTCTGGGCGCGGCATGATCCAGTTGGCGGTGCGCTGAAACACCACCAGTTTTTCGACTTGGTCGGCAATCGCCGGGCCCACCTGCACACCGGTTGCGCCTGTGCCAATCAAACCCACTCGCTTGCCGGTCAAGTCCACGGTGTGGTCCCAAGCGGCGGTGTGAATCACCTTGCCTTTGAAGGCCGATGCGTTTTTGAACTCGGCCATTTTGGGCGCTGCAAACGGCCCCACGGCGGTGACCACGTTTTTGGCCTGAATGGATTGGCCTTGGTCGGTGGTGAGGTTCCACAAGCCGGTTTGCTCGTCGTAGTTGGCACCGGTCACGCTGGTGTTGAACTGGATGTAAGGGTATACGCCGTACTTGGTGGCGCAGTGGCGCAGGTATTTGTAAATTTCGCCTTGCTTGGCGTAGCTGTTGCTCCACTCGGCCCAAGGCTCAAAGGAGTAGCTGTAGAGGCTGCTTTTCACATCGCAGCCGCAACCAGGGTAGGTGTTGTCGCGCCAGGTGCCGCCCACGTCGTGGCCTTTGTCAAAAATGCGGAAGTTTTTCTCGCCCGCCTTGAGCAATTGAATGCCCATGCCCAAGCCAGATACACCGGCGCCGACGATGGCGACTTCTAAAACAATGTTGGGGGTTGAAGCCATGGTGTGTTGTCTCATTGATTTATTTGGATGATGCACAGTCTAGGTTGCTGCTGTGGCCAGGCGTGAGTGCGCAGCGGGTCGAGTTTGGAGTCATTTTGGGCCATAATGAACACTCGCAGTACTTTTAAGCAGGTGATGTATGGATTGGTTCAATGTGCTTACCACCCTCACTTTGGGTGCCTTGTTTGGCGGCATGCTGATGTTCTCGGCGGTGTTTGCGCCCCTGGTGTTTACCAAGCTGCCGATCGAGCAGGCGGGGCCTTTTATACGGGCGGTGT
Source organism: Limnobacter sp. (assembly GCA_036275655.1). GTDB lineage: Bacteria > Pseudomonadota > Gammaproteobacteria > Burkholderiales > Burkholderiaceae_B > Limnobacter. The sequence goes on from DASUDK010000005.1 coordinate 4,003, forward strand.
TCCCCTGGTATTACCTGTACATCGTGGTGCTGGGGCTGCTGAGCGCCGTGCTGGCGGCGCTGGCTGGCGGCGGGTTGGGGGTGCTCTTGCCCAGCGCGCTGGTGGGCCTGGCCAGCGTGTACACCCGGCAGGTGTTGATGCCGCAAATCAATGCCCTGCGCGACCGCGAACTGGCTGGAGACACGCAGGCCAGCGCAAGCTTTAACAGCAAACACCGCTTGAGCGTGGTGATCAACGCGGTGCAACTGCTGGCCACAGGCGCCGTGCTGGCCTATTGGGCCTACCCCGGCAATGTGCCACCGGTGCCCGGGTTTGTTGGATGATGCGCGGCACGGTGGCGCAAGCCTATCCGCTGTTTTTTGTGAATTATGCGGTGCAGCGGGGGTTTGCCGCAGAGCAGGTTTTGGAAGGCACCGGGCTGACCCTGGCGCAATTGCAAGTGCCCAACGCACGCATACCGGCGGCGTTGCACGGTGTGATTGTGATGAATTTGCTGGCCCTGTTCCAGAGCGAGCACATTGCCATCGACATTGGCTTGCAAAGCAGCCTCACCAAGGCTGGCATGATTGGTTTTGGCCTGATGAGCTGCGCCACCTTGCGCGAGGCGGTGGAATTGGGCATCCGCTTTTTGCCCACCAAGGTGCCGTTTTACACCATTGACACCACCGAGGACGAACACACGCTGGTGTGCCATGTGCGTGAGGCCATGCCACTGGAACCGGTGCGCAAGTTTGCCTTCGAGAATTTCATGATTGAAGTGTGGCGCTTGTTTGAAAACCTGTTTGACCCCACTGGCCAGCACCGGGAACAAAGTGGCATTGAGCTGTGGTTTGACTGGCCGCAACCGCCCTATTACGCCAGCTTTGCCAGCAGCTTGCCCAAATGCCGTTTTAGTGCTGCAGGCAACCAGATCCGCATCCCCAAACGCTGGACCGACCTGCCCTTGCCCACCGCCAACGCAGCCACTGCACACATGGTGATTGCGCAGTGCGAGCAAGAAATGGCGCTGCTGGGCTTTGGCGAAAACTGGGCAACGCGGGTAAAAAACCAACTGATTTGCCGCGGTGGGAATTACCCCAGTGTGGACGACGTGGCGCAAAGCCTGCACGTGTCCCCCCGCACCTTGAAGCGCAAACTGCAGGCCGAAGGCAAACACTTCACCGAGTTGCTCGGCGAGGTGGTGCAACGCGACGCCTGCTTGCTGCTTGAAACATCACG
>DASUDK010000006.1:0-4922 GCA_036275655.1 Limnobacter sp.
GCACCTCGCCCTCGTCGAAGCCGCGTATCCGGCACGGCAACATTGGACATGATGGACCCCTTTGAACCCCAGCGCCTGAGCAAGATCATGGCGGCCAAAGGTCTTTGTTCACGCCGCGAGGCCGACTTTTTGATCGAAAAAGGCTGGGTGCGCGTGAATGGTGAAGTGGTGAGCGAATTGGGAGTCAAAGTGTTGCCCACCGCCAAAATCGACCTGGACGCCCGCGCCAAAAGCACACTGAGCAAACAAGTGACCATCCTCTACCACAAACCAATCGGTGTGGTCTCTGGTCAGCCCGAGGGGCGTTACAAGGCGGCCATGGAGTGCATCGGCCTGGACAACCAGTCTGACAAAAAAACCGCCACACCCTTTCAACCCGCCATGCTCAAAGGTTTGGCCCCAGCAGGTCGACTCGACATCGATTCCACCGGCCTGCTGGTTTTAACGCAAGACGGGCGCATTGCCAAACAATTGATCGACGCCAACTCCACCGTCGAAAAAGAATACCTGGTCCGCGTGGAAGGCGAGCTGCGTGATCGGGGCCTGGAGTTGCTGCGGCATGGCTTAAGCCTGGATGGTGAAGCCCTCAAACCCGCCAGAGTGAGCTGGCAAAACGAAGACCAGCTGCGCTTTGTCCTCATCGAAGGCAAAAAACGCCAAATCCGCCGAATGTGCGAAATGGTGGGTCTCAAAGTGATTGGTCTAAAACGCGTGCGAATCGGCAAAGTGATGCTGGGTGACCTCCCAGTGGGCCAGTGGCGCTTGCTCTCGCCGGAAGAACATTTCTAAGCAGGAAAAACTTGCCTTATTCGGGTGATTGAATTGGAATGTCTCCCGGTAATCTCGAGTGTAACAATTTGTCAAAGTTTGACTCGAGAGAACGTCCATGCCCGCCCCGATTTCGGCCATGCAAGCCCCAGCAACCTCCATGGGGCTGTTGCAATCCCTGACCCACCCTGACAACACAGTCACCGCGCTGGGAGACATCCGCAAGCAGGCCGACTGGCTGTGCGTGTTGGTCAGCTTTGCATGCCTATTGTTTGCGTTGGTGGAGGGCTGGGCCTACAGCAACCTGTACCAGGCGGCGCTGTGGGGCTTTCCACTCTTTTTCACCGGTTTGCTGGTGTCCCGTTATGCCGCAGGCCGGGAGTGGAGCATGCACATTCACGCCGCCTTGTTGGTTGGCATGGGCGCCTTGCATGTGCACCTTGCACGCGGGCTCACCGAGTACCACTTCAGTTTTTTCATGCTGCTTCCCGTGATGCTTGCCTACCGGGATGCGCGCCCCTTGATCAGCATGGGGTTGATCATTGTTGTGCATCATCTGGTGTTTGATTTGCTGCAACAAGCCGGCTATGAGTGCTATGTCTTCCGAGGCCCCTTTGCAGGCTTGCCTGCCGTGGCACTGCATGGCTTTTATGTCGCGGTGGAGGTTGCCATCCTCAGCCTCATTGCCTACACGCTTCGTCAACATGCCCTGGTTGCAGCAGAGGGTGCGCAACTGTTGAGCTACCTCGACAAAGACCGCGGTGTGAACCTGCGGGTTCGGGCACAACCCGATGACCACGGCGTGGTGTCCACCACTGGCCGAGTGTTCAATGAGTATGCAGACAACATGAGTTTCATCGTCGCTGCATTCAAAATGTTGCGCACCGATGTGCGCGAACTCTCCCAAATCGCCAAAGAACTTGGTGTGGACAACAGCCTGCAGATTGAAGAAAGTGCCATCGCCTCCAAAAGCTTGCGCGACTTTGTACAAAACCTGGGCAATCAAACCCGCATGGGTCAAAGCACTGCAGAGTTGTCCAAAAAAATCACAGACGATTGTTTTGACCTGCTCAATGAATTGAACCAGTCCATGGAGCAACTGCACAAAATCAGCAAACAGGCTTTTGACAGCCATCAGCTGCTCAATGCCATCCAACGTGACAGCAGCAGCACACAACCAAACGCCACCGCCGCCCAACAGATGACCTCTGCCCTCGCGCTGCTGGACAGTTTGAACGAGCGCACACAAGCCTTCATGGCCAAAATGGATGTGCTCAAAAGCGGCCTGAGCGCCATCGAAAATCAGGTGGTGTCGGTGGACCGCGCCACGCACCAATGGGTAGAAAACGGCCACGGCAACCAGCGACAAGGTTGGGAAGTGTTGGGGGCCATGGAGGGCATGCAAGCCCGCGCAGAAAACGCACTGCGCACCCTCAACAGCACCGTGCAAACGATTCTGCGCTCCGATGATTTGATGCGAGAGCTGGAAAGACGACTTGCGAGGTTTGACGTATGAGCTTAAGCCTGGTGCTGGACGATCCGCTGATCACCGAGCTGCTTGAAAGCCAAACCGTGCGTTACGCACTGCTTGGCCTGGCAAACAGCGAACTCCATGTGATTGCCGCCAGCAAATGCTTTCGCCAAGAACTGGGATTCAAATCAGGTCCAGAGATGATTTGCCAACGCATGGGCATGGCCGTGTACCGCGCCATGGTCACTGCCATGCAGTGCGGGCAAGGCTGGACTGGCCATGTTCGCATCAACCAAGCCTGGCAACGCGTGCAATTGTGGAACAGGGGCGACTTTGCCATCCTGGTTGAACAGGCTGTACACACCGACACACCTCAAGGCACGCCAAACCATTGCTTCAACAAAGCGTTGCAAGGCCCCGCAGGCACTGAAAACAGCCCCCCTGGCGGCAACATGGTGCTGATTGTGGACGACAAAGGTCGTGTGCTTAAAACCAGCCCGGCACTGGAAGACTTTTTGGGGCAGAGCGCAGCGCAGCTTGACGGCCTGGACGCGGCGAATTTGGTGTTTCGCACCGACGTTGCGCAATTCAAGCGCCTGGTGGACCAAGTCAAATACCAAACCGACTCGGCCGAGGGTTCCTTTCGCTTAAGAAACACCCACAATGAAGTGTTGTACTTTGACTGGACAGCGGCGTGCAGCGGTCGGGAAATTCTATTGATTGGCCGGTCTGGCAAACACAACCTGGAAGAGGCCCTGCTCAAAAGTGAAGAACGCATCAACAGCATTCTGGAGTCCATGGACGATGCCTTTTTTGCAATCGACATGCATGGGCACATTCAATACGTGAACGAGAAAGGCGCAGAGCTGCTGGGAAAACCCGCAGCGCTGCTGCTGGGCCGGATGATCTGGGAACGCGCACCGCACCTGAAAAAAACGCCGCTGTTTAAATACCTGAATCAAGCCAAGGGCAGCATGCAGCCCGAAACCTTTCAGTGGCAAGAGCCCAGCAACGACCTTTGGTATCAAGTGAAGGCGTATCCCAGTGAGGAATTGATCTCCATCTTCTTCACTGACATCAGCACCATCAAACGCAACGAAAACAAGATGCGCCACCAGGCCACCCACGACTCGTTGACCGGCCTGCCCAATCGCCTGGCCCTCACGCAAACCCTCGAAGAACTGCTGGCCAATGACCAAGTGAAAGATTTCAAAATGGGCCTGTTGTTCATCGATCTCGATGGATTCAAGGCCGTGAACGACACCCTGGGCCACGACCGGGGCGATGACTTGCTGGTCGCTGTGTCCAAACGTTTGCGCGGCGTGGTGCGCAGCTCCGACATTGTGGCCCGTTTGTCAGGCGATGAATTTGTGATCACCCTGCCCTACATCGCAGACCAAGACACCGCATTCAGCGTGGGCCGCAAAGTGGTGGATGCGGTGAGCAAAAAGCCGTTTGAGCTGGGTGACAAAAAAATTTATGTGGGTGCGTCTGTCGGCGTGTCACTGTTCCCAGACGATGCACGCGATGTGGAAGGACTGCTCAAGCACGCCGACATCGCCATGTACCAAGCCAAGCAGGCTGGCAAAAACACGGTTCGTGCATTCCACGCCAACATGAGCGCCACCCTGCAAACCAAGGTGGACCTCGAGAACGATCTTCATGACGCCATCATGCATGATCGAATCGAGGTGTATTACCAACCGCGTTTCAATGCGGATGGCAGCATCTGCTCTGTCGAAGCGCTGGCCAGAATGCGCTCACGCACCGGCGAACTCATCCCGCCTGCACAGTTCATCCCCATTGCAGAGGAAACTGGCCTGATCGTTGCCATGGGCGAGCAAGTGCTCCGCAAATCATGCAAGTGGCTCAAAGACACCAACAAAAAACTCAAGCAGCCCATTGGCGTGTCGGTCAACGTGTCAGGCATTCAACTGCTGGACGGCAAACTGTGTAGCACGGTCAGCAAAGTGCTGAAGTTGACAGGCGTAGAGGCCAAACAGCTCGAACTCGAATTGACCGAGACAGTCTTGATGCAAAACCATGAAGGTGTGCTGGAAGACTTGAATCGATTGCATGAGCTGGGGGTCATCCTCTCGATCGACGACTTTGGCACAGGTTATTCATCCCTGGCCATGCTCCACAAAATGCCAGTGCAATCCATCAAACTCGACCGCTCCTTCGTGAACGACCTGCCCACCAAACAAGACAGCGTCATCATCTCGCGCACAGTGCTTGCCATGGCCAAAGCGCTGGGGATGGGTGTGGTGGCAGAAGGGGTTGAAACCGCCGAGCAACGGGACTTCCTGATCGAATCCGGCGTGCTAGAGCTGCAAGGCTTTGGACTGGCCCGCCCAATGACAGCCGATGACACGCGGCAATTCGTTTGGGCGCAGCAAATTCCGATTGAATCGGCCAAGAAAATTCTGGCTTGAGCCGATCACACTAAACTCGCGCGCTTGCTCCTTGGAGCCACCGGGGCCGAGCCCCAAGGCGTGCGCCAATCTGTGTCTCCCTTCCTGAGCCTCGCCACGCATGTGGCTGGTGCGTCTTTGAAGACCCGTGGTGTGAGCCTGTTGGCCTTGGATCAGCCCGTGTATCCCTTCTTGCCCCTGGCCAGGGGGCATGCAAAGCGAAAGTGTCGCTGTTGCATCCGGTCCGTCTTGTCGCCAAGCAAGGCTTG
>DASUDK010000007.1:0-2544 GCA_036275655.1 Limnobacter sp.
CGGATTCGATTGATGACATCCTGTCCTCCAAGGGTTACTGAGTTTTCTATTAATTTGATTTGCATAAACAATAGGCAAAAGCTCTTACTCTCACCTTACACCATGGCGCACCACAGCAATTCGCGTTCCATGTCAAGAAGCCCGCCCGAATGAGGGTCCGCTCTGCTATGATTTCTGGCATCTTCATTCGCGCGATGCTGCACTGCACACTTGTCACAAAATGGAACACAACAAAAATTATCCCCCCATCCTGGCACGCATTATTTTTGCAAGCCGTTGGCTTCAACTGCCGCTTTACTTGGGCCTCATCGTTGCTCAAGGTGTTTACGTTTACCACTTTTTGATTGAGCTTTGGCACTTGGTTGGCGGCGCGGTCGCCCACACGCTCACCGAGGCGGCCATCATGCTGATTGTGTTGGGCCTCATTGATGTGGTCATGATCTCCAACCTCCTTATCATGGTGATTGTTGGCGGCTACGAGACCTTTGTGAGCCGCATGCACCTGGAGAACCACCCCGACCAGCCCGAATGGCTGGACCATGTGAATGCCTCGGTGCTCAAGGTGAAACTCGCCATGGCCATCATTGGCATTTCGTCCATTCACTTGCTGAAAACATTCATCAACGCCGAGCAGTACGACGAAAAAACCATCATCGCGCAGGCTTCCATCCACGTGATCTTCCTGCTCTCGGCTGTGGCAATTGCGTACTGCGATAAGTTGTTGCATCAGGCAACCCCGAGCAAATCCCATTAAAATACAAGGCTGCACCCAAGCAACTCAGGAGCTGTACATGACCACCATCAAGCAAGAGGATTTCATCGCCTCCATCGCCGACGCCTTTCAGTACATTTCGTACTACCACCCGCTCGATTACATTCAAGCGCTGGGCAAGGCCTATGAGCGCGAGGAGAGCCCCGCGGCCAAAGACGCGATTGCGCAAATCCTGACCAACAGCCGCATGTGCGCCGAAGGCAAACGCCCCATCTGTCAAGACACCGGAATCGCCGTGGTGTTCCTGAAAGTGGGCATGAATGTGCGCTGGGAGTCGACCCTCAGCGTGAGTGAAATGGTCAACGAGGGTGTTCGCCGTGCCTATTTGCACCCAGACAACAAACTGCGTGCATCTGTCCTGCTCGACCCCGCGGGTGCCCGCAAAAACAGCAAAGACAACACACCAGCCGTGATTCACTATGAAATTGTGCCTGGCGACGATGTGGAAGTGATCTGCGCCGCCAAAGGTGGCGGCTCCGAGAACAAATCCAAGATGGTGATGCTCAACCCCTCCGATTCCATCGTGGACTGGGTGTTGAAAACTGTGCCCACGATGGGCGCTGGCTGGTGCCCACCCGGCATTTTGGGCATTGGCATTGGGGGCACGCCCGAGAAGGCCATGCTGCTGGCCAAAGAAAGCCTGATGGCCCCGTGCGACATTCATGAACTGCTGGCCCGCGGCGCGAGCAACCGCATTGAAGAACTGCGCCTGGAACTGTACGACAAAGTGAACTCGCTGGGCATTGGTGCACAGGGCCTGGGCGGTTTAACCACGGTGCTGGATGTAAAAATTCTGGACTACCCAACGCACGCCGCATCGTTGCCAATTGCGATGATCCCCAACTGCGCAGCCACCCGCCACGTGCATTTCCACCTGCATGGCGACGGCCCCGCCAAGTTGGAAGCACCGAATATTTCTGACTGGCCCCAGGTGAGTTGGACGGCAGACACCGAGAAAAGCAAGCGTGTGAACCTGGACACCCTGACGCCCGCCGAAGTGGCCAGCTGGAAACCTGGCCAGACCCTGTTGCTGAACGGCAAAATGTTGACCGGCCGCGATGCTGCCCACAAGCGCATTGCAGACATGCTGGCCAAGGGCGAAAAACTGCCGGTGGACTTCACCAACCGCGTGATTTATTACGTGGGCCCTGTGGACCCTGTGCGCGACGAGGCAGTTGGCCCAGCAGGCCCCACCACAGCCACCCGCATGGACAAGTTCACCCGCATGATGCTGGAAAAAACTGGCTTGATCGCCATGGTGGGCAAAGCCGAGCGAGGCCCAGTGGCCATTGAGGCGATCCGCGACAACAAATCAGCCTATTTGATGGCTGTGGGCGGTGCGGCGTATTTGGTGTCCAAAGCCATCACCAACGCCAAAGTGGTGGGTTTTGAAGATTTGGGCATGGAAGCCATTTACGAGTTTGAAATTAAAGACATGCCTGTCACGGTGGCGGTGGACAGCACGGGTGTTTCGGTGCACAACACCGGGCCCAAAGAGTGGCAGGCCAAAATTGGGAAAATCCCGGTGAGCGTGGCTTAAACCCAAGACCGTCCGTCGGGGCGGGCCATGTCCCAAGGCGTGCGCCAATCTGTGATTCCCTCCCTGAGCCTGGCCACGCATGTGGCTGGTGCGTCTTTGAAGACCCGTGGTGTGAGCCTGTTGGCCTTGGATCAGCCCGAGTATCCCTTCTTGCCCCTGGCCAGGGGGCATGCAAAGCGAAAGTGTCGCTGTTGCATCCGGTCCGTCTTGTCGCCAAGCAAGGCTTGTCGAC
>DASUDK010000008.1:0-13446 GCA_036275655.1 Limnobacter sp.
GAGTTTCAGCTGATTCAGGGCAAGCTGGCAGACATGTATTCAGTCATGATGGCCACCCGTGCGTATGTGTACCAAGTGGGCAAGGCTTGCGACAAGGCCACGCCAGACACGGTGCGCAAGCTGCGAAAAGACTGTGCGGGCGCCATTTTGTTCTCGGCCGAGAAAGCCACCTGGATGGCGGGCGAGTCGATTCAGATTCTGGGCGGCAATGGCTACATCAACGAGTACCCCTGTGGCCGCTTGTGGCGCGACGCCAAGCTCTATGAAATTGGCGCGGGCACCAGTGAAATTCGCCGCATGCTGATTGGCCGCGAACTGTTTGCAGAAACGATGTAATTCATTGTGGTAGGGCAGGCCCGGCGGATTTGAACACCCGCTTGTCCTGCCCAATCACCACTTCACTTTCCCACAAATAACTCAGCCTGGGGTGCGCGGTTTGCAGCACTTTCAGCGCCTCGGTGTTGCCCAGCAGGTGGTAATTCATCCAGGCCAGTGAGTACTGGGCAGCAATTTCGCGACCCCAGGTGGAGGTGGGCAGCAGCGGGTAGTTGGTGTGTTGCGCGTGGCTTGCGGCATCGGCCACGATGAAAGCGCGGTCACTGGTCAGCTTGTCGTACACCGGCCTAACCACAGCGGGGTTCACCGCCACAATTGGCGCAATGGGACCATCGTGGTCACCGGTTTGTATCATCACAGGGATCGGGTTTTTGTCAAACACCGATTGAATTTCACTGATGGGGGCGGCGGCCACCGCGGCTTTCAATCGCGGCTCCACCGCTTGCAAACCCATGGTGGCAATGGCGCCCATGCTGTGGCCAATCACGCCAATGCGGGCCGGGTCAATGAACTCGCGCACGGGCGAGTTGTTGAGCAGGTGGGTGAGCGCGTCTTGTGCTTCTTCAATGTTGTTGCCGGGGTCGCCTTGCACCTCATCATCTGATCGGCCTTGGCCAGAAAAATCAAACGCAAACACCAGGTACCCAGCGTCGGCAAACAACTGGTGCCACCAGCGGTACATGGCGGTGTTGGTGTTTAAGCCTTGCAGGGCCAAAATCACGGGGTACTTCTGCGCCGTTGCCTCGATTTGCCCGCGCTTGGGCAGCACAATTTCGCCGTGCAGGCGGGTGCCATAACGGTTTTGAAACTGCACGGGCACCAGCGCCACTGACTGGTTGTTCTCGGGGTGGCCATACCAATGGAACACTTGGTCAATCCGTGAGCCATCGTTGAGTTGCGCCGCCATGGCGCGAATCTGGAATTCCAGCAACGCGGGGTCGGTGATGTCGCTCAGCGTGTAACCCAGGGCGATGGGGTCCACCACCCCCGCCAGTTGTTGGCGTGGCAGCATGTCGCTGAGCATGCCGAGCTGAAAAATCGCATCTTCCGTGGATTCGCTGGGCAGGGGGCCTTCCGGTGGGTTTTCTCCCTGCACAGAGGCGGGCCAACCAAAGGCCTGACTGGGGCTTAAGCGGCCTTGCCCGTTGGAAGGCCCCGCGTCGTCGCCCGTGCAGGCCAAAAGCAACACAGGCAAGAATATGGCGTAGAGCAGGTGTTTCATTGGTAAACCCATCATTTACAGCGTGTCCATATTACCCGGTTCTGGCACCTTTGGATTCGCGATCCGGGGTGCTGCATCGGCACGGGCCATGATTGCCAAGGCGACTTTGGTCTAGAATCAAGCCACCTGCACACACTTGGACACCCCATGACTGGCATTCCCTTTGACATCAAAACCCTGGAAGACGGCGACGCTGGTGAATTGCTGGAGGTGAGCAACCTCACAGAGGAAGAGGAGCGGGAGCTGTCCAAGAAAGTGGCGGCCGATATTTTGGCCGGTTTTGACAAACACTACCGTCTGTTCCGTTACTGTGCCCAGCAGGCAAAAAAGCTGTTCGAAGAAGGCGATTGGCACCTCATCCAGCAACTCGCCCGCGACCGAATCGATTTTTATGATGAGCGGGTGAAAGAGGCGGTGGACCTGTTGCGACGCAATTACGGGGCCTTGCTCCAGTCTGAATCGGTGTGGGCCAAAATCAAGACCCGGTATGTGACTTATTTGGTGGACCACAAGCAGCCCGAGCTCGCCGAAACCTTTTTTAATTCAGCGGTCACCAAAATTTTGCACCGTGATTATTTTCACAACCGGTTTTTGTTTGTGCGCCCAGCGGTGAGCACCGACTACGTGGAGAGTGATCCCCCCTCGTACCGCAGTTACTACCCTGCCAATCCCAAAAGCGGCGGTTTGCGTAAAACACTGAAGCGGCTGATTCGAGATTTCGGTTTGAATGCAGAGTTTGTGGACCTTGCCCGCGATTTGCGCTATGTGGTCAATGCCGCGCGTCAACTGATACCCCGTCCCATGAAGGTGGACCCGGATTGCCAGATTCAGGTGCTGTCTAGCCTGTTTTTTCGCAACAAAGGGGCTTACATCATTGGCAAATTCATCAATGCCAACATGCCCCAGCCATTCGCCGTGCCCATTCTGCGGGACTCCTCGGGCAAGTTGTACATCGATACAGTGCTGTTCAATGTGCAGCAAATTGCCACGCTGTTCAGTTTTACCCGCGCTTATTTTTTGGTGGACATGGAAACGCCGGGCGCTTACGTGCAGTTTTTGCGCACTTTGCTGCCCAACAAACCCAAGGCGGAGATGTACACCATGTTGGGTTTGCAAAAGCAGGGCAAAACCCTGTTTTACCGAGATTTTTTACATCACCTCAAGCACAGCCACGATGAGTTTATTGTGGCGCCCGGCATCAAGGGTTTGGTGATGGCGGTGTTCACGCTGCCCTCTTACCCGTACGTGTTCAAGCTCATCAAAGACAAAATCGCACCCAGCAAAGAGATTGACCGCGATGGGGTGATGCGCAAATACCAGTTGGTGAAGTGGCACGACCGGGTGGGGCGCATGGCAGACACGTGGGAGTACAGTCACGTGGGGCTGCCGCTGGACCGTTTTTCACAAGAGCTGATTGATCACCTCAAGGACACTTGCGAGAGTTCATTGTCTTTTGAGGAAGACACCGTGGTCATCAAGCATGTGTACATTGAGCGCCGCATGACGCCGCTGAACCTGTATTTGCAACACGGCACGGATGCCGAGGTGGAGCACGGCATCACCGAGTACGGAAATGCCATCAAGCAGTTGGCGGCCGCCAATATTTTCCCCGGGGACATGCTGTTTAAAAACTTTGGCGTGACCCGCCTTGGGCGCGTGGTGTTTTATGACTACGACGAAATTGAATACATGACGGATTGCAACTTCCGCCGCATCCCGGAGGCCCCCAACCCCGAGGCAGAAATGTCATCGGAGCCGTGGTACACGGTGGGTCCAAAGGATGTATTTCCAGAGGAGTTTGGGCAGTTCTTGTTGGGCGACCGGCGGGTTCGCAGTGCCTTTTTGAGCAGGCACCGCGATTTGCTGGAATACGAGTTTTGGCAAGAGCGCAAGGACCGCATTGTGCAGGGGCACATTGAGGACATCTTCCCTTACTCAGAGGCGGTGCGCTTTACCAACCGGTTCATTAAAAAGGCTTAGTCAAATCCCGCTTTCAGGCGTTCGCGGTGAGGGGCAAGGTCTTGTTCCTCCAACCCGCCCAAAAGCTTCATGTCTTGGTTGATCCGGGTGTTAAACATATCCAGACCGATTTGTTTGGCAATGCTCTGGGTGGTGTCTGGGTTTTTTTCCTCTTCCTGGATCGCCTCAATCCCTTCATCGATGAGCTTGTTGAATTGTTCATATGTCTTGCCGGCCAGGGTGGCCATGTCTTCCGCGATTTGGCGATCGGCACCCGCAAAATCCATGTCTGGGTCAATTCCGTTTGGCACGTCCAGCAGCCTTTGCAACTTGCCACTCACGCAAGGCGTTTCGAGCTGGATTTCTTCAAGCCTGTGAAGCAGTGCTTGGGTGAGATTGAGTCGCATGGTTGGGTCTTTGACCGACAAAATATACTGAACCACCTCTTTGATCGCTTGTTGGGGCGTGAGGTCAACATTCCAGTTGTTGTCTCGCCGGGAGTTTTGAAGGCACGCGTGCATGCCACTTAAAATGTCGTCTTTGTTCTTTCGATGCCGCGAGACTTTTTCAATCATGGCAACCACTTCTTGATCGCTGATTTGATCTGTTCTGCCATGTTTTGCCCGCATGATGTTCAGCACGCGACCGGCATTGCTTTGCACCCCGTGATCGTGGACGGTTTGAGCATTTGAGGTATTGCCTCGACCCTTGAGCGCACGTTCCAATTGATCGGCCAAATGTGAACGGGGCTGTCGCCATTCACGACCGATGAGGACTGGCGCCTCAAGCATTTTGAGCAGCTCTGCACGGGTGTAAATCACGCCGTTGATATTGAATTCGTCTTGCACGGGAGACAGCGTGTTTACCCACAGCGTGAGCATGCTGCGAAGCGTTTCTTCTAGGTTGGCTGAGAATTGTTGGGCCAGCTGCTGAAGTGCCAAATCAACACAGTACGATGCAAAATAATTGCGTTGTCGAACCGCGCCATGACACATCAGGCCATCTTCCTCGGTCATCAAGTTGACCAAGTGTTTGCAAATCATGATTTTGTTGGACTTGCCGGTGTTGGGCAGCAACATGGTGCTCACCAAATCGGCCAAGAACGCGCTGCGATGTGCTGCACTGGGCCGGTTGTGGGTTGCAAATTGGTCAAGTTCTGCAAGTGAATAGTGGCGACCAGGTGCATAGCCATGCGGAACAGCAGGAGCAGTCGCGGGAGCTGGAGCTGGCGCAGGAGCAGCCGTGAGGGCTGGTCTGGCCCGGGGCGGGTTTGCTTGAACCGGGGCCCGATCTCTGTCTCTATCTCTATCCAAGTTTTCCCCCACCAGGCATTCCAGCCCAAAACAACCAAGTACACCCGTTAAGATTTGGTTCGGCATTTTGACCTCTTCAAGTGTTGAAAAAATTGGGAATCAAAATATCGCTGACACCAGCCCGTTGAAAAGAGAGAGCCAACTCCCCGGCGTGGCACCACCGGTTGCATGGTTGTATCCCTTCTCGGGTGGTTGCGTCGCTGTTCAAGGTCAACCAATTGCCCTGGGAGTCCGGGACGATGGTCTGAAAATGGCCAGACTCGCCACCGGTTCGGACAACGATTGGAAAGTCCACCTGATGTGCAATCGCCCGTTGCGCATGGCGCTCCAGTTGAGCAATCTCCTGGTGGTGCTCTCGCATTGACCAATGTGTCATCTGTCTTGGCTGATGCGCTTGTGTGCTGTGTTGCAGTTGATTGTTCAGTAGTGAGAGCAGCTCGGTGGTTTCGGCTCCGCGCTGGGCCGACAGCCACATGTCTGGGGTGATGGTGAGGTGGGCTATCGCATTGAGTTCTTCGCGATGCTGTACCCAGTTTTTGCCTTGACCCAATGGACTCATGTTCACCAAGGCTTGCCATGCGGCGGCCGGGGTTTGTTCGGTTGCAATGTCCAGTTGGAGGGGGTCGAGGCCCATGAATTCTTGCTTGGAAATGCGCACGCTCTGGCCGTTAATCATCGCGGCCATTACGTTTGGATGCGTCAACCCGCTTTGTTCGCTCAATGCAAGCCCAAGCTGGTCAAGGGTGTTGATGCGCGCGGCGGCCACGTGCTGTGCAAAAATCTCTGGGCTGACCGCTGGTCGCTGCAGTACACAGTTGATTGCCTGTGCGGCACATTGCATTTGGCGTGTGGGCTCTTTGTACGCATGTCCTCGGTCTCTGGCCAAAAGCCAATCGGGTCTGAAGGGTCCTGCTTCGTGTGGGTTGTTGAGTGGTTGATGCCTGGGCTTGGCCTGCACTGCGGTGGTTTGGCTTGATGTGTTCGGCAGGTGTCGTTTGAATCCGCGAATCACGCCAGGCTCTTGAAGGTTTGTGTCTGGATGCCCAATGGAGAATGGCATTGGGTCGAGCCCAAGGTCGTAGATTCCCAGGCGCCTGAAAAAGGACTCAAAGTCACACGACTCTTCACCCCGAAAACGGGGACTTTCTGGGCTGATTGTTTTTAGAAGCTCCTCGGCAGCAACAATCCAGTCGATGCTTTCCCGGCAGTTCAGATCCCCCCGATATTGGCGTCCCAGGCATTCTTCTTGTGCAGTGAGCAATTGCGCAAGTCTCGGAAACTCTGGACAGAGAATGTGCGGGCTTGCCGGGCTGTCTTTGAATGCCTCTGGCAATGCACGCAAATGCGTGTCCATGCAGTGGTTGAGATAGATCAACTGCTCGGTGCGGTTGTCGGGGTCGGCCAGGTTGGTGAATGGAACCTCAGTCACCGGCACATCAAAAGTGGTTTGGAGGTTTGCATCATAGACTTGAAAAGTCCACAGCGGCGAAAAGGCGGATTGCTTTTCGGGTGGCGGCATATGGGCACCCACCAATCGGCAACCATGGCCCAAATTGACCGTGCCCCCCGCCCTGAACCGTTCAACAAATTCTCGGACCGGGCTACGCCCGGAATTGTCCAAAATATAAACAAAACCCTGTTTGTTGCGAAGAGCGCCCGCCAACTGAGGCATCAAGCTCATCAGGCTGGGTGCAGTTGGGCAACTCAGGGCACCCGCCGAGAAGGTGTGGCTGACTTGGTAGGGAAACGCCTCTCGCAAAGGGTTTGTGACCGTGCTCGGAAAGCGGACAGTTCGTGAACTGGGCGCCGGGGTGGGTGAGGGCCCGCGCGCCACGGCCTTGGCCGCGCTGGCTGGGCTCGACGTGCTCAACGCGTTTTTGGCCAATTTCCATTGCTGCGAAATGCTACGCACCACCCGTTTGAACGCACTGGTGGATTGGCCAGCATGGTCTTTGTTGCCCTGTTGCCGCAGGCGATCCGTGTGAGATGCAGCCACCGGCGGGAGCGACGACTTCAAGAAATGGGTGGGTTTTGAATGAATCCCGGACATGCGCTCAACTCCCTCGTGGTTTCGGACCACTAGGTGAGGCGCTCGGGGCTATGGTTCATTTTTGGGTTGGTTCTGCATCATCCCCCGCGTGAGGGCACCATCAATGCCTGAGCACTTATTTTCTCGGGTTGAAACTTGTTCACCGGCACGTCCAGCTCATAGCCAATGGCCACACCGCACAGCAGTTTGTATTGCTTGGGTATGTCAAAGTGCTTGTCCAACGGGCTGCGAAACAAGCCCAAGGCCCCTTGTGCGCAGGTGCCCAGCCCAGCGTTGGTGGCAGCCAGCATGAGGCTTTGCAGAAAAATCCCCGCGTCCAGCGCACTGTAAATGCCCACGCCTTCGTGAACAAACACAAAAGCCGCTGCGGGGGCGCCAAACATGCGGAAATTTTCAGCCATGGCTTGGTCGCGGGCTTGCAGGTCGTTGCGGGCCACACCCAAGACGCCGTACAAGCCTTTGCCGCACTCCACACGGCGCGCTTGCAGGTCTTTGGGGTAGTTCACCACAGGCTTCACATCGCCGTCTGGAATGCCTTTGCTGCGGGTGAGCAGCCCTTTGATTTGGGCCAGTTTGCCACCCCTTTGCAGCTTGATGGTCTCTTGGAATCGCCCATAAAGCTCGCCGCGCAGACTCTCCAGCACCTCGCCCGTGGCCAGCGCAATTCGGTACGGGTGGGTGTTGGACCAACTCGGGGACAGCGCAGCCTGTGCAAGCACCTGTTCCAGCACATCTTGGGGCACCGGCCTGGGGTCAAAGGCGCGCACGCTGTGGCGCTGTTTTAATGTGTCAATAAATTCCATTTTTTTGTTCGCTGTGTAATAGTTGATTGAGTTTAGAGTATTTATTACTAGCCAGCATGACCGGCTCCCCACTATGCTCTCAACTGACAATACAAAAAGTCACATAAGGGGACGACTGAATGAACAATCCACACGTAGACGTACTGATTATTGGCGCTGGTTTGTCCGGCGTCGGTGCCGCTTGCCACATCAAACAAAACTGCAAGGGCAAAACCATCAAAATTCTGGAACGTCGCAAGGCCATTGGCGGCACGTGGGACTTGTTCCGCTACCCGGGCATCCGTTCTGACTCCGACATGTTCACCTTGGGTTACAGCTTCAAGCCCTGGAAAGGCGAGAAGGTGTTGGCCAATGGCACCGAGATTCGCAACTATGTGACAGAGGCCGCCAAAGACCACGGGGTGACCAAAGACATTCAGTTTGGTCTTAAAGTTACCAGTGCAAACTGGGACAGTTTAGCCAATCAATGGGTGGTGGAAGGCGTGATTGAAGAGACTGGCGAAAAGCAGGTCTACACAGCCAACTTCCTGATGGGTTGCACGGGTTATTACAACTACGATCAAGGTTACAGCCCTGAATTCCCTGGCATCAAGAATTTCAAAGGCACCGTGGTGCACCCCCAGTTCTGGCCAGAAAACCTCGATTACAGCGGCAAACGTGTGGTGGTGATTGGCAGTGGTGCAACCGCCATCACCCTGGTTCCTGCCATGGCCGATCAAGCGGACCATGTCACCATGCTGCAGCGTTCCCCCACCTACATTGCGTCCATCCCGTCGGTGGACCCTGTGTCTGTGGTGCTCAAGAAGTTCATGCCCGACACCTGGGTGTACAACCTGGGCCGTGCCCGCAACATTGCCTTGCAGCGCCTTATTTTTAAGCTCTCCAAAGAACGCCCCAATGCGATCAAGCGCTTGCTGCTGGGGGCCACCCGCGCGCGCATGGGCAAGGGCTTTGACATGAAGCATTTCACCCCGAGCTACAACCCCTGGGATCAGCGCCTGTGTGTGGTGCCGGATGGCGATCTTTTCAAAGTGCTCAAAAAAGGCAAGGCCAGCATTGTGACCGATCACATCGACTCCTTTGTGAAAGAGGGCATCAAGCTCAAGAGTGGCCAGGTGCTGGAAGCCGACATTGTTGTAACCGCCACTGGCCTGGATCTTCAAATCCTGGGTGGCATGGGGTTGACCATCGATGGCAAGGCCCTGAATGTGGGCGATGTGATGAGTTACAAGGGTGTGATGATGAGCGACATTCCCAACTTTGCGATGGTGTTTGGCTACACCAATGCATCCTGGACCCTCAAGGCCGACCTCGCCAGCGAATTTGTTTGCCGGGTGATCAATCACATGGATGCCAAAGGCTACAACCGCGTGGTGCCCAACGCCAATGGCGTGAGCCCCGAAGGCTCACCCCTGTTTGATTTGGAAGCAGGCTACATGAAGCGGGCCGCTGACCGCCTGCCCAAACAAGGCCCAGTGGCACCTTGGACCATCGAAAACAACTACCTGGCCGATCGCCCTGTGTTGAAAAAAGGCAAGATTGAGGATGGTGTGCTGGAGTTTAGCAAAGCCGACTCTGCCGCGCCTGCCAAAACTGGCAAGCGCCGCAGCGAGAAAGCCGCAGCCTGAGAAGCACGCCGCCTGGTGGTTGCGCCTTGTTGTTAAAAGGGCGTGCCCATCAGGCCTCGAAACACGCCTCGGAAGACTTGGCGGTTTGGGCGTTGCGCCTTGGCCGCCTGCCTGGCGGCGTTAAAGCCGACAGGCTCTTCTTGATCCACCGCAAAATTACCACCCAGCGGCTCTTCCAGGGTGCTCACTTCAAAACTGTCCAGGCCAGGGTTTTGCCCCAGCAAATCAGCACGCCCGATGGTGAACAAGGCCTTGCCCAGCGGGAAGGGGCCCTCGGCTTTCAATTGGTCCAGTCGAGTTTCAACGGCACGCATGTTTTCCCCGTTCACAAAGTGATCCATGGGGCTCATCACGTTTGGAAAGCGTCCTGAGGCGTGCGTTTGGCCCACCAGGGTCATGCTCGCAGTAAACAGTGCTGCGCAGCAGCAGAGGCGTTGGCGGAAGGTTAAACTGTGCATGGCGAGCTCCCTCAAGATTTGTCGTCACTTCGGGTGATTTATTTCAAGTGACGTTCTCTGTGTTATAAATCGCCCGCGCGCCCTTGTCTATCGGGTTTCTTCTTCACTCTAAATAGGTATGACCGCGTTGACCCATCCGGATCCTGTTCAGGCAAGCCCTTCGGAATCTTTGCCGTACGCCTGGCGCAAAGTGGTCCACTTTGCCAACAACATGGCACAAGCCAAAGTGGGCGATGCCATTGGCCGCAGCCCCAAACAGCAACTCACCTGGATTGGGCTGGCTGCCTTGCCTCTCTTGTTGCCCTTCGGCATACCCGGTGTGGCCACCACCTTGGGCTACCTCACCTGCCTGCTCGGGCTGGGGTATGCGGCGGGGTACGGCGTGCCCATTCCACGCTGGCTGGCCGAAAAACGCCTACCGCCCAAAGCGGCCCAGGTGCTGCATCGCATTTTGTATGCATTCATACGCCGGGTTGGCAGGCGCAGCAGGCCCCGCTTTTATCTCATGAGCCATCGCCGCATGCGTCCGCTCAATGGCCTGATGCTGGCGTTCGCAGGGCTCACCATGGCCGCGCCCGTTCCATTTGCCTCGTTTGACAATGTGCTGCCCGCCGCCGCCATGGTGTGCATCACCTTTGGTTTGCGGGTGCGCGATGGGGCTTTGGTCTTGGCTGGGTACGGTTTTGCCGTGCTGGCCGCCCTGCTGGTGTTGGGTTTGTGGTGGGGTGGGTACGCGCTTTTTGTGTGGGCGATGGCCCAGCCCTGGGCTGCCCAATGGTTGGGCTGGCTTTTTTCCTGAGCAGGGCGCACCCCAGGCTTGCAAATTTGGGGGCGTAGTCCGATAGAATCTGACGAAGTTCTTTATTGGAGCGGCAATTCACCATGTCTACCAAACAAACGATTGATTTCTATTACGACCTAACCAGCCCCTACAGCTGGGTGGCTGCCGAGCTGATTGAAGAAATCGCCGCCGCAGGCAAACGCACCGTCAACTACAAACCCACCCTGTTGGGCTTTGTTTTTAAGGCGACGGGCAATTCTGCACCCATGATGAACCCGGCCAAAGGCAAATACGCCGCGCGTGATTTTGCGCGCACGGCCCGTTTTCATGGACTCACCATCCGTTGGCCCAAACAATTCCCGATCAACGCCACGGTGGGTTCGCGGGCCATTCTCAAACTGAAGGCGACCCAGCCTGAGAAGGTCGGCGACTTCACGCGGGCGCTTTTCCGGGCCTACTTTGTGGACCAGCAAGACATCACCACCGAAGACGGAGTAAAAGCCGTGGCAGACGCCATGGGCCTGGATGGTGCTGCCTTGGCTGCAGCCAACGGTGACGAGGCCATCAAAGAACAAATGAAAGCTGCGGTGCAGGAATCGGTGGATGTGGGCATGTTTGGCGCCCCCTATTTTGTGGTGGACGGTGAGGCCTTTTGGGGCCAAGACCGCATGGACCAATTGCGCCGCTGGGTGGTGGAGGGGCCTTTCTAAATGGCTGTCTTGCCCCACAACAATGTGAATGCACGGCCCGATTTTGGGGCCAATGCGCAGGCCATGCAGGCCTTGGTGAATGAATTGCGGGAGCGCCTGGCCCTGGTGGCCCAGGGCGGTGGCGCCCAGGCCTGTGAGCGCCACGCTGCACGTGGCAAATTGTTGCCCCGCGAGCGTGTGGCGGGCTTGCTCGACCCTGGTTCGCCCTTTTTGGAACTGGCGCCGTTGGCAGCCTGGGGGATGTACGGCAACGCCGCCCCCGGTGCAGGGGCAATTGCAGGCATAGGTCGCGTCAGTGGTGTTGACTGCATGATTGTGTGCAACGACGCGACTGTCAAAGGGGGCACATACTACCCCCTGTCTGTGAAGAAACACCTGCGTGCCCAAGAAGTGGCGGCCGAGAACAACCTGCCTTGCATTTATTTGGTGGACTCGGGTGGGGCCAACCTGCCCAACCAGGATGAGGTGTTTCCAGATCGGGACCATTTTGGTCGCATCTTTTTTAATCAGGCCAACATGAGTGCCCAGGGCATTGCACAAATCGCAGTGGTGATGGGCAGTTGCACGGCTGGCGGGGCTTACGTGCCCGCCATGAGCGACGAAGCAATCATTGTAAAAAACCAGGCCACGATTTTTCTTGGCGGGCCGCCCCTGGTGCAGGCGGCCACTGGCGAGAAGGTGAGCGCAGAAGAACTGGGTGGTGCCGATGTGCACACCCGCCTGTCGGGCGTGGCCGATCACTTTGCAGAAAATGACCAGCACGCGCTGGAAATTGCCCGCCGCATTGTGGCCAACCTTGGGCGCCCCGAAAAGCGCTATCCCTGGGCGCTCACCGCGCCTCAAGAGCCCTTGTACAGCGCTGAAGAAATTTACGGCATTGTGCCCACCGACACCAAAAAGCCTTTTGATGTGCGGGACATCATCGCCCGCTTGGTGGATGGCAGCGAGTTTGATGAATTCAAGGCCCGTTTTGGCACCACGCTGGTGTGCGGCTTTGCGCGGCTGTATGGCATGCCGGTTGGGATCGTGGCCAACAATGGCATTTTGTTTTCGGAGTCGGCGCAAAAAGGTGCGCACTTCATCGAGCTGTGTTGCCAGCGCAAAATCCCCCTCGTGTTTTTGCAAAACATCACCGGTTTTATGGTGGGTAAAAAAGTGGAGAACGAGGGCATTGCCCGCCATGGCGCCAAGATGGTGATGGCGGTGGCATGTGCCAAAGTGCCCAAATTCACCGTGGTGATTGGCGGTTCATTTGGTGCGGGCAACTACGGCATGTGTGGACGCGCATACAGCCCACGTTTTATGTGGATGTGGCCCAACGCGCGCATCAGCGTGATGGGCGGTGAGCAAGCCGCTGGTGTGTTGGCCACGGTCAAGCGCAATCAGATTGAGGCCAAAGGGGGCACCTGGAGCGCCGAGGAAGAAGCGGCTTTTAAGGCGCCCACCCTCAAACAGTTTGATGAGCAAAGCCAGCCTTACTACGCCACAGCCAGGCTGTGGGACGACGGCTTGATCGATCCAGCCGACACTCGTCGCGTGCTGGGCATGGCGATGTCAGCGAGCATGAATGCAGACATTCCCGACACACGCTTTGGCGTGTATCGCATGTAAAAGAATCACCCCAAGCGGGCAGGAGACAAACCCATGAGTGAGCAAGAACAGGCTGTGTTGGAAACCCGCAAAGGCAAGATTGCGTGGTTAACCCTCAACCGGCCGCAGGTCAAAAACGCCATGAATGGCGAAATGATTGAACAGCTGGTCGAGGCCTTTGCCCGCTTGGGGCAAGACCCGGACACCCGGGCCATTGTGCTGGCGGCCAATGGCGACGCCTTTTGCTCTGGGGCAGACCTCAGTTACATGATGAAAATGGCGCAGCAGGCCGCAGCAAACCAGCAAAGCGGGCACACGCTCACCAGCCTGTTCCGTGGCATCGCCGAATGCCCACGCCCCGTGGTGGCCCGTGTGCATGGCCTGTGTTTTGCGGGTGCAACCGGCTTGGTGAGTGCCGCCGACATTGTGGTGGCCAGCAACAATGTGAAGTTTGGCCTGCCCGAGGTGAAACGCGGCTTGATCCCCGCCACCATCAGTCCCTTTGTGGTGCAGGCCATGGGGGCGCAAGCGGCACGCCGCTACTTCATCACCGGTGAATCCTTCACTGCGGAGAAGGCCCACCAGTTGGGCATGGT
>DASUDK010000009.1:0-4506 GCA_036275655.1 Limnobacter sp.
GTTTGGGCAGCATTGAGCCAGGCCAGGAAAAAGCGTACACAGCCAAGTGGTACACCGGCCCACAAGACCAGCGTGTGTTGGAAGACCTGGCCCCCGGGCTGGAGTTGGTGGTGGATTATGGTTGGCTCACTGTGATTGCACAGCCGATTTATTGGTTGCTTGAAAAAATCCACAGTGTGATTGGCAACTGGGGTTGGGCGATTGTGGTGCTCACCATCCTGATCAAGTTGGTGTTCTTCCCCTTGTCCGCTGCCAGTTACAAATCCATGGCCAAAATGCGCAAAGTGGGTCCACGCATGCAGAAGCTCAAAGAGCAGTATGGCGAGGACAAAATGGGCTTTCAGCGCGCCATGATGGAATTGTACAAGCGGGAGAAAATCAACCCCTTGGGCGGTTGCATGCCCATCCTGATTCAGATCCCTGTGTTTATTGCCCTGTATTGGGTGCTGTTGGCCAGCGTTGAAATGCGCAATGCGCCTTGGCTGGGTTGGGTCACCGACTTGGCCGCGCCAGACCCCTTTTACATTTTGCCGGTGATCATGGCGGTGACCATGTTCATCCAAACCAAGCTGAACCCCACACCGCCCGATCCCGTTCAGGCCAAGATCATGATGATCATGCCACTGGTGTTCTCGGTGATGTTCATTTTCTTCCCGGCTGGTTTGGTGTTGTACTGGGTGGTGAACAACATCTTGTCGATTGCCCAGCAGTGGGTGATCACCCGTCAAATTGAATCAGCCCCTGCCTCGGCTCGCTGATGCGATCGCCGCCATCGCCACCGCACCCGGCAAGGGTGGGGTGGGGGTGGTTCGGTTTTCTTTCCCCAATCAAAACGAATTTCAGCGCTTCTGCCTGGCGCTTTGCGGCCGTCTGCCCAAGCCCAGGCTGGCCACAAGGCTGGTCTTGCGTGATGCGGAGCAGCACCCCATCGACGATGGCCTGGCCTTGGTTTTTGAGGCGCCAGCATCGTTCACCGGTGAGCATGTTTTAGAGTTTCAGGGCCATGGTGGGCAGGCGGTTCTCCAGGCCGTGATGGCGCGTGCTTTTGAGATTGCCCGCGCGCTCAATTTGAGCTTGCGCCACGCCAACGCGGGTGAATTCACGCAGCGCGCATTTTTGAATGACAAATTGGATTTGGCCCAAGCCGAGGCTGTCGCGGATTTGATTGACGCGGCTTCTGTGGCCACAGCCAAAGCCGCAGCGGCCTCATTGAGCGGCGTGTTCTCGCGGCAGGTCAATGCCCTGGCTGAGCGCATTGTCCATCTTCGTTTGCTGCTGGAGGCCACGCTCGACTTTCCCGAAGAGGAAATTGAGTTTTTGGAGAAGGCCGACGCCAAAGGCCAGCTTGAGACCATTTTGCGCATGCACCAAGAATTGTTGGGCAATGCGCAGGAAGGGGTGAAGTTTCGAGATGGTTTGCAAGTGGTGTTGGTGGGCGAGCCCAATGTGGGCAAATCCAGCCTGCTCAATGCACTGGCTGGTGAAGAGGTGGCCATTGTGTCTGCGGTTGCAGGCACCACCCGGGACCGCATCAAACAGGCCTTGAACATCCGTGGTGTGCCCCTGGTGTTGGTGGACACCGCAGGCCTGCGGGAAACCTCCGACGAGGTGGAGCGCATTGGCATTGAACGCACGCGAAAATCGGTGGATGAAGCCGATTTGCTGTTGGTGCTCAAAGACGCCAGCACACACACTCATCCGGATTTGCTCGCACACTTGCAACTGCCTGTTGCCATGCCCCGCTTGGTGGTGTGGAACAAGGTGGATTTGTTGCCAGCGCCCCCGGATTTGCAGGCCGATGAATTGGCGGTGTCGGCAAAAACCGGTGCGGGTTTGGAGTCGCTGAAGGACGCTGTACTCGCCAAGGTGGGCATTGCGCATACGCCAGAGCACGGCTTTATGGCGCGTCAGCGGCATGTGGATGCCTTGTTGGTGTGTGCTGAGCACTTGGGCCTTGCTGCCCAATTTGCGCAGCAGGATGATCGCATTCTGGATTTGTTCGCCGAGGAGTTGCGTCTGGCGCACGATGCTTTGGGCGAGATCACCGGGAAGATGTTGCCCGATGATCTGCTTGGGTTGATTTTTAGCCGATTCTGCATCGGCAAATAGCTGTTTGGCTGTGGTTCTTGCTTAGTCGCAAACCACAATCGTGTTTGCATCAAACAGGGTTTGGTCCAAAAGGGCACACTCTTGTTCAAACACCGCACTTAAAAACACCAGTTGATCGCACAGGTTGTGCATGGCCTCGTCGTAGCGTTCTTGGTCCAGGTGCAGGTGCACTTGCGCATCTTGCACAGCCAACAGATATTCCTCGAGCAATGTTTGCAGGGTGGGTTTGTTCAATGCCCATGTTTTGAGTTGAACCAGGTGCGCAAATTGCGCATGGGCTGCATGCGCATGGCTCAGTTGGTGGGCAAAGTGCTTGAGGGCATGGGCCACATTGTCCAGCTCCATCACCACGCGCGAGTCGGCCTGGCTTTGGTAGAGCGCTTGATCGATTGGATGTTCGTTTGCGGAATGTTGTTTTACCAGAGCCATGTTCATGTGCGTGTTCCTCGCAGGGCAATTTCATGAACACAGTGTCTCTGTTTGCAACACGCTTAACCATTCCGAGAATGGAGGACGCACGAACGGTGGACCCCCCAATTTGTGGATCCGCGTCGAACTGCTTAATTAATCTAAATTTTTCATGTACTCTTTGGCGATAGATAAGAGACTGGAACGTCCGGCCCTGAGCGATATGTCGACATGAAAAAGCCCAACAAGATCCTTGTGCTTGAGGATCATCCCCTGATTTCGATGGTCATTGAAGACGTGTGCAAAGACATGGCGCCCCATGCGGAGTTTGTGGTGGTCACAGGTCTTGCTCAAGCGCGTGAGCATTTGTTCAATCGACCCGATTTGATCATTTTCGATTTGACGCTGTCCGACTCCAAGGGCGTGGACACCATTGAGTGGCTTGCGTCGATGTATCCGAACATTGCTGCGCTCATCTACACGGGGTTTGTGAGCCCAGAAATTGAGGCGCGTGCGCAGCAGGCCGGTTACCCCATTCTCGACAAAGCGAGTAGCCAGGCGGTGCTTGCCCAAGAAATTGAATCCATCCTGGTAAAAAGTGGAATTTTGGAGCGGGCGGCCAGCGATGCCCCCACCAATGAACACCAGTCGAACATCGCAGCCTACCCCGGTGCCAAGCCACTGACTTGGCGCCAGGTTGAGATCATGCGCATGACTGCGGAGGGCATGTCTGCAAAAATGGTGGCTCAAAAAATTGGCTTGAGCCCCGAGACTGTGCGTGGCCACATTCGCGAGATTTTCAAGCGATTGGAAGTGTCCAACAAGGCACAGGCGGTGAATGTGTTTTTAAAGGCCGAGCGCAGTGTGAAGCACAAATACGGTGACTCACAACAACAAGGTGGCCATTAATGGGTGTAGGGCACGCGTTTTAAATCAACGCCCATGGTGAGCGTGCCTATCATTTGATTGCCGTCAAACACCCCCACACTGACCTGCGCGATCATGGCTTTGCTGCTCTCATCCCAACGCGCACGCGAAATGTGGTGGTCCTTCTTTTTGGGTGGGATTGTGTTGTCAAAAATCTCAAGAAACTTGTCTTCATCGCCTTGCCAGTAATCGGTGGTCACCGGGTACATGGCCACATTCTCGCCAAGCCGGCCAGTCAAAATGGCTTCCTTGAAATAGCTTTGTTTTGCGGCTTCTCGAGACAAGAACTTGGACACATCAGACTCCAGCATGGCTTTGGCTTCTGGCAAGTCGCCCTTGTGCTTTAGCCAACGGTCATCCAGCGCTTGGACGTGTTCAATCTTCAAGCCTTGGGCGTTGTGTTTGCGCACGGCTTCAACCACTTTTGGATCCGCTGCGATGGCTTTTATTTGCTTGATGATGGGCCCCACGCAAAAAGCGTTGGCCATGCCCGGTTGAAGCCCAGCCACCAGTGCGAGACAAAAACCAGCGAAGCGCAGCGCAATTTTCATGACAACATTCTCCAGCTCACAGCCCAATCCTTTTACTGTGGCAGCACCCGTATTTGTCGAAGCTTGGTCTGGGTGGGAAGTTCCGCAAGCTCTTTTTTGCTCAAATAACCCAGGGCGTTGGGGTTGCGCGTGATCATCTCGATCATCTGCCCTGGGCTTTTGGCCACCATGGGTGTTTTGCTCACACCAATGCACTCCAGCAAACGTTGAACAGTGCTGAATTCTTCGGTTGTGAAACCAAGGGTGTTGTAAATGAAATGACTGCGCTCACCGAATTGTTCATCTCGATCAATCACCAACACAGCGGTTTCTCCCACTTGCTGACTTTGCCCAGTGTACAAATCACGCAGTTTGGTTTTGGAAATTTCGACAAATGGCAAGCCGTTTGAACCCACCAGCACCACGTCTGCAACGGCCAACCCTGGCGAGAGCCACCCCAGCAGCATGAGTGCGCCGAGTTGGCCAAACCGAATTATTTTTTTCACATCAAGCCCTTGAATCTACTTTTGTT
>DASUDK010000010.1:0-10359 GCA_036275655.1 Limnobacter sp.
GTGGTAGCTCGTCAACCAACCGTGCTGGGCATGCCCACGCTCATTGGACCGTCGAACTTGCATCATGGTTTGCACTCCTTCAAAAGCTTTAGAGCAAGTCTAGAACGTGCAAAGTGCATCAACAATCACTACAATTTGACGAACTTGTTCAAAAAAATAGAATTGGCGCACCCATGACCATCCACCTGGAAACACTGGCCCTGCTCGAGCTGATTGAGACCCGTGGAAGCTTTGCCGCTGCCGCCACTGCCCTGAACAAAGCGCCATCGGCCATCACCTACCAGTTGCGTCAACTCGAAGAATCCCTGGATGTGCTGATTTACGACCGATCGGGCCACAAAGCCAAACTGACCCCCGCTGGCAAAGCCTTGCTGGACGAGGGCCGCAAACTGCTGGAAAACGCGGAGGGCCTTAAAAAACGGGTGAAAGCTGTGGCCAACGGCTGGGAGGCCGAGTTGCGCATCGTGCTGGATTCCGTGGTGCCGTTTGAGGTCGCCATGCCTTGGGTGGAGGCGTTTGACCAATTGGGCAGCCCCACGCGACTGCGGTTTTCCACAGAGGTCTTGTCTGGCTCTTGGGAGGCATTGTTCTCCGGCAGGGCCGACATATTGGTTGGCAGCAAATTGGACCAAAACCAGTTTGCCAGCGGCACTGGCTTGCAAATACAAACCATGGGTGAGTCGGTGTTTGTGTTTACCGTGGCACCTGGCCACCCACTGGCTGCAATGCCCGAGCCCCTGGCGGTGGACACCATTCGCCAGCATCGTGCTGTGGCCGTGGGCGACACCTCCCGCAACTTCAAACCACTCACCTTGGGCCTGCAAAGTGGGCAGGCGGTGCTCACTGTGCCCAACCTGACTGCCAAGGTCAAAGCCCAAGTGGCTGGCTTGGGTTGTGGCTGGTTGCCCTGGCACATGGTGCAAGACGAATTGCAACAGGGTTTGCTGATGGTGAAAGCCACCGAGGAGCCGCTGCGGCGCACGCCGCTGTGTTTTGCACGCCCCAGGGCCAGCACCGGCAAAGCGATGGACTGGTGGAGCGCGCACCTGGCCAAACAGACCTTGAATTGGGCACCATGAGCGCAACCGCAGCTTACACTGGGCGCTTTGCCCCTTCGCCCACTGGCCCTTTGCACCTGGGCTCGTTGGCCACAGCCCTGGGCAGCTGGCTGGATGCCCGCATGCACGGTGGCCGTTGGTTGGTGCGCATTGAAGACATTGACACCGAGCGCTGCAAAAGCCAATGGAGTGAGGAAATACTGCAATGCTTGGATGCCCATGGCCTGCGTTGGGACGACATCCCCTGGGTGCAAAGCCAACGTGGCAGTGCTTATGCACAAGCGTTGAGCGCGCTGGCAGAAAAAGGACTCACCTACCCATGCGCCTGCACGCGCAAGGACCTGGACGAGGCCAACCTGAATCGCGCACCAGGCCAACACCGGATTTACCCGGGCACTTGCCGACAAGGCTTACCCCCGGGACGCACGGCGCGTGCTGTTCGTTTTGCTTGCCCGCAAAAACCTGTGCAGTGGACAGACCACCGCATGGGTTTGAACACAGATCACCTGCCCAGCACCAGCGGCGACTTTGTGTTGGTGCGCGGCGACGGGCAATGGGCCTACCACCTGGCGGTGGTGGTGGACGACTTACAAAGCGGGGTGACGCACATTGTGCGTGGGGAAGACCTGGCAGAGACCACCGCGCGTCAGGTTGCAGTGTGGCAGGCGCTGGGCGGGAATACCGCACCAAGCTACTGGCATTTGCCGGTGATTTTGGCCGAAGATGGTCAAAAACTGTCCAAACAAACTGGGGCTCGCGCGCTGGATCATGGCACGCCGATTAAAAATCTGAGCGCGGTGTGGGCACACTTTGGCCTGGAATCCATCCATGCCGCCACGGTCAAGGACTGGTTGGCCCAAGCCATTGGACGCTGGCCAGAATACCGCGCCAACCAGCATCAGCGTGGCTGAGTCATCCTCAGTTCAGTTGCGGGGGGCGCCACCACCCAAGAGGAAAGCCACGGGTGCTGTGTTCTTGCTTTTGGGCTTGCTCATGCCTGCTGAGCCCGCATTGCCACTCGCCCGTTGATCCGCGTCAGAGTCGTCCTGCTTTTCTTGGTAGGGCTGATTGAACAGGGAGTCTTTGATTCGGGTTTGAGCCAACTTGGCACGCAGGCGCTCGTACTCGGCATCGCGGTGAATGGGTGCGTTGTCATTGAACCTGGCGCCTTGATAACCGCCGTCCCTGGATGGGCGGCGCTCCCTGGCCGGTGCGTCGTCGGCTTCGCGCTCACGCGGGGCGCGGCTGCGGCGTTCACCACGGTCACCGCTGCGTTCGCCGCGTTCAGCGGGCGCAGACTCGCTGCGCTCACGGCGCAGGTGCCCTCCAGGCACAAAGCCGGCAAGCTCTTCGCGCTCAAAGCTTTTGTTGGTCAGCTTTTCAATGTCTTTCAAGGCGCGCTCATTGCCTTTCACAACAAACGAGTACGCCGTGCCTTTGGCCCCGGCACGACCCGTGCGGCCAATCCGGTGCACATAGTCTTCAGGGGTGGTTGGCAAATCGTAGTTGATCACGCAGGGCAGGTCTGCAATGTCCAATCCACGCGCTGCCACATCGGTGGCCACGAGCACGGTCACTTCACCCGCCTTGAAGGCATCCAGCGCCTTCATGCGCTCCAGTTGAGATTTGTCGCCGTGAATGGCCGTGGCAGACACACCCTCTTTTTCGAGGTGGCGGGCCAGTCGCGCGGTGCCCAGTTTGGTGTTAGAAAACACAATCACCTGGCTCAACGCTTGGGTGCGAATGAGGTGGCACACCGCGGCACGTTTGTCTTCTTCACTGTCCAGTGCAAATATCACCTGCTTGATGTTCTCGGAGGTGGCGTTGCGACGGGCCACTTCAATCAAGGTTGGACTGTTCATGAAACTCTTGGCGAGCTTCTGAATCTCGGGTGAGAACGTGGCCGAGAACAAGAGGTTTTGCCGTTGCTTGGGCAACAGGTTGATGATGCGCTGAAGGTCGGGCAAAAAGCCCATGTCGAGCATGCGATCGGCCTCATCCAGCACCAGCACCTGCACTTGCCCCAGGTTAATGCTCTTTTGTTGAACATGGTCCAACAAGCGGCCGGGGGTGGCAATCACCAACTCCACGCCACGGCGCAGCTCTTGGATTTGGGGGTGAATGTCTACGCCGCCATAAATCATGGTGGACCGCAGTGGCGTGTGTTTGGCGTAAGTTTGAACGTTGCTGGCCACCTGGTCAGCCAGCTCGCGTGTGGGTGCCAAAATAAGCGCACGCACCGGATGGCGGGCTGGGGATGTGCTGTCGGTGGCCAATGGCATCAAACGGTTCAGGATGGGCAGTGAAAAGCCCGCAGTTTTGCCCGTGCCGGTTTGTGCCGCCCCCATCACATCCACCCCGGTGAGTACCACGGGAATGGCTTTGGCCTGGATGGGCGTGGGCTTGGTGTAGCCCTGATCATCGATGGCTTTCTGGATGCTGGGGTGCAAGCCAAAGTCTGCAAAAGTGACGTTGGCGAGGGCTTCTTCGTCGGCAACCAGGGCCGTGGCTTGGGGAACAGTTTGATTCATGCACGCATTCTAAGCCCTTTTGGCGCTTAAGAATTAGGCAAAGGTCACAAAAAGATTGAAGGCACAAGCGCCACAGGGCAATTGTGCCTTCCATACAACAAGCGGGTTTATTGGTTTTGCGCCAAAAACTCATCCACATGCTTGATGGCCAAGCGCCCCACGTTGCTTTGGGCGCTTTCCGTTCCCCAGGCAATGTGGGGCGTGATGATGCAACGTGGATGCTGCCAGGTCACCATCAAGTGGTCTGGGGGTGGCGGCTCGACATCCAACACATCGAGTGCCGCACCACCCAGGTGCCCCCGCTCCAACGCCGACTTCACCGCTGCAAATTGCACCAGTGCGCCACGGGCCGTGTTCACCAAGATGGCGCCGGGTTTCATTTTGGCAATCACTGCGTCGCCAAACAAACCGCGGGTTTGGTCATTGAGCGGGCAGTGCAGGCTGATCACATCGCAATGCGCCAAGCCATGCTCAAAACTCACATAGCCTTCTCGCACAGTGCTGGCACCCTGGCGCTCAATGTGCACCACGGTCATTCCAAACGCGCGGGCAAAGTCGCCCAACTTGCCGCCAATGGCCCCGCTGCCCAAAATGCCCAAGGTCATTTGATCCAGGCTGTTCATGGGCAGCGTGTGCAAACAAAAAAACCGCGATGCGCTCCAGCTGCCATCGTGCACCAGCGCCTGCCATTCCGGCACCCGGCGGGTGAGTTGCAGGATGCAGGCCATGGCATGCTCGGCCACTGAGCCCGGGCCGTAGTTCACCACGTTGGAGACTTTCACACCTCGGGCTTTGCAAGCCACCTGGTCCACATTGTCCATGCCTGTGGCCACCAATTGGATCATCTTGAGCCGTGGCGCGGCATCCAGTTCGGCCTGTCCAATTTTTACTTTGTTGATGATCAAAATGTCTGCATCGGCGATGCGCGCGTGCAAATCCGCTTTGGTGGTGTAGGGGTATTCTGTCCACTGGTGTGGGCAGGCAGGGCGTGGCAGTGGCACCGCCAGGGTTTCGCTTTCAAGCCAAACAATATTCATTCGTGGTCTCCGTGCAAAATCTGCACAAGGCTAACCGCTGGCTGCGTCGCCGGGTAAGTGGGGCTAACCATGAGAAGTAACCCACCAAACACTTGGTTTGTTATCAAATACCGCGTTACACTTCATCACACCATCTGACTCAGCCCAGGAGCGCCGCAATGCCCCACAAATACGAAGGCAAATACAACATGGCCATGGGCGTGACCAAGCAAAAAATTGGGGAGTTGACTGGCAACAAAGCACTGGCCCGGGAAGGGCAATTTCAGAAACTCAAAGGGGCCACCCAAGATGCAGCTCAGACCGCCAAACAAGCGGTGAAGCAGGTGCGCAAATCGGTGAACGCCACCACCCAGGCCAAGCTCGACCAGCTCAAAAACAAAATCAAATTTTGA
The DNA here is from genome assembly GCA_036275655.1 of Limnobacter sp. Lineage (GTDB taxonomy): Bacteria > Pseudomonadota > Gammaproteobacteria > Burkholderiales > Burkholderiaceae_B > Limnobacter. The sequence goes on from DASUDK010000010.1 coordinate 5,019, forward strand.
CGGGCTGTTGTTGTTCCAAGGCTGCTGAACCCGCAATCCGGTAGCAGTTTTTGCCCGCTTTTTTGGCCGCATACATTTGCGCGTCACTGCACTCAAGCAACTCGGCAACCGTCTCGCCGTGAAGCGGATACACCGCAGCACCAATGCTGCAAGACACTTTCAGCCCGTGGTTTTGCTTAATCCTCAAGAGCAACTTGTCACAAGCAAAAGACTCAATGATCCGTTCTGAGATGTTGGTGAGCAATTGCAGGTTGCAACGGGCCACAATGATGGCAAATTCATCCCCGCCCAAGCGCGCCACTTGGTCCACATTCCGGGTTGCGCCTTTGAGGAGCATGGCCGAGGTTTTTAAAATCTGATCCCCGGCTTTGTGCCCCAAGGTGTCGTTCACCGCTTTGAATCCATCCAAATCCAGAAACATCAGCCCCAAAGACTCGCCCGGCAACAAGCGCGAGATGCGTGCACCCAGGGTGAGTTCAAAGCCACGCCGATTAAGAACACCCGTGAGGGGGTCTCGCTCCACCTCATTGCGCAGGTCTTCAACGTTTTTGCGGATACTCACATCGTCAGCTATCAACACGGCGTGCGCCCCTTGCACCTCGTCGCTGTATATCGCAAATCGAAATTGCAGCACCTTGCCGTCTTTGAATGCCAACTCCACCGGGGCCTCGCGCTTGCCAAAGTAATCCGTGACCATGTCACGCAGCAGCAGGCGATGTTCTGGCACCACGCCGGCAGCAATCATCAGGTTTTCGAGTTTGACGGGTTCATCAATCGGCAATTTGAAGCGTAGCATCGAGGACAATGCGCGGTTTGCATACAACACATTGAAGTGCTGATCCAAATACGCCACGCCGCTGGACAAGGCCGACAACAACAGGTCCAGCCGGTTTTTTTCGGACAAAGACCTGGCATGGTTCAGCTCCATCGCTCTCATCTGAGATTCAATGGATTGGGCCATGTTGTTGAACGCAGACCCCAGGCAAGAGATTTCATCCCTGCCACGCACATCAATGCGCGAATCCACATGGCCCGCCTGCAGCGCTTGCGCCTTGGCACGAAGATCCTCCAAACGGGCCAACAACGTGTTGCTCAACCCCATCAAAACCAAAGCGCAGGCAAAAGCACTGAGCAAAAACACGCCGACCAAATAAAACGCCATGTCGTCGCGATTGCTGTAAATGGCGCCAGCGTCTAACTGCAAGCCCAGGTCCAAATGTCCACCGGGCATTGGCATGGAGATGCTCAACATCGGATAAGCCGCATCCTGAGCCGGGCTCCTGGTGCCCAAACTCACGATGGTTTGACTACCCCGTTGAATCCACACGGCATGCGCGGAGTGGGTGGTGTACAACTCACGGATCAATCCAGACAGTTCTGGCAGGTGGGTGTCGCCCCCGGTTGGAAACTGACGAATGAGTTCTGTTTGCACCGCCTGTGTAATTTTTTCAACCTCCTGATGGGCCAAGCGAGTCATGTGCACGTATTGAATGGCTGCAAGAATCCCGCCCAACAAGACTTGGGCAAGAAAAGTGGTGATCAGCCATTTCCATTTAAAAGACATGCTGCGCCGCGCAGGAGATTGTTCGTGATTGAGTATCCACCTTGCAAAATCACCTCGGAATACCACGTCAGGGGCATGCCAGAAATAATTCTTCAAAAAAAAACATCAAATCCGCACACTCGGTTGTTTTCGATTGGTCTTTTTGTCATAATTCACAGCCTTGCCGAGGTGGCGGAATTGGTAGACGCGCTGGACTCAAAATCCAGTGATAGTGATATCGTGCGGGTTCGATTCCCGCCCTCGGCACCAGCCCCGCAGGACACATGTGAGTCCCCATGAAACTGTCCGACTTTGATTTTCAGCTTCCCGAATCCCTGATTGCCCAACACCCACCCACCCAACGGGGTGAGTCACGTTTGCTGGTGTGCCCGCAACACGGTGAGTTTCATGACTGGCGCTTTGCGCAGGTGCTGGATCTGTTTCAGCCAAACGATGTGCTGGTGATCAACAACACCAAAGTGCTGAAGGCTCGGCTGCAGGGGCACAAGGTCAGCGGTGGAAAGGTGGAGGTGATGCTGGAGCGCATCCTCAACGACCGGCAATTCACCGCCATGATCCGAGCCAGCAAAGCACCCAAGCCGGGCGGCGAGATTGTTTTGGCGGGCGTGGTCCGGGTTCGTGTGCTGCACAAGCACGACATGATGTACACCCTGGAAGTGCTGGAAGGCGATTTGAGCCTGCCCGACCTGCTGGACCAACATGGCGCCCTGCCCCTGCCCCCATACATCACCCACGACGCAGATGCGCAAGACGATGAGCGCTACCAAACTGTGTTTGCCCGTGAACCCGGCGCGGTGGCCGCCCCCACAGCGGGATTGCATTTCACCGAGCCATTGCTCCAAGCCCTGCAAACCAAAGGGGTGCAAGTGCTCAGCCTCACGCTGCACGTGGGGGCTGGCACCTTTTTGCCGGTAAAAACCGACAATGTGGACGAACACGTGATGCATGCCGAGCGCTACAACATCTCTGGCGAAGTGATTGGCAAATTGCTGGCCTGCAAGCAAGCCGGTGGACGCATTGTGGCGGTGGGCACCACCAGCTTGCGGGCGCTGGAGGCCTGGGGCACAGAGACCGGTAGCAACTTAAGCACCCTGGAGGGACTGGGCACGGCAAAAACCTATGCCAACACGGGCCATGGCGGAGACACTCAAATCTTCATCAAGCCTGGCTATGCGTTCAAAGTGGTGGACCGCCTCATCACCAACTTCCACTTGCCCAAAAGCACGCTGTTGATGCTGGTGTCCGCCTTTGCAGGCAAAAATCGCATCATGCATGCATACGCCCATGCGATTGCGCAACAATACAGGTTCTTCAGTTATGGCGATGCCATGTGGCTAGAACGCACAACAACATGAACCACCAGGCGCACACATTCACCACCCACGACCAACACGCCCTGCACATCCACCACTGGCCAGGCCCCCAAGGCGCCCCCACACTGCACTGGGCACATGCCAACGGCTTTAACGCACACACCTATTGGCCCCTGCTCAAACAACTCACACCGCACTTCAAGCTGTGGGCCTGGGACATGCGTGGCCAAGGCCACAGCCGAGCAGCGGGGCAAGCCCGCACATTCCGCGGATGGAACACCTATTACCAAGACTTGGTGCATTGGCTCGACCTGCAAACAGAACCTGTGTGGCTGGCTGGGCACTCCATTGGCGCCACCACCAGCCTGGCTGCAGCCAGCGCACGTCCTCACAAGGTGAAAGGTTTGCTGCTTGCCGAGCCTGTTCTGCTTGGACGCAAGCAAGGGGTCGTGCTGCAAATGTCCCATTGGCTGGGGTTTTCCAAAAAAATACCCATGGCCGCCGCTGCTGCCCGGCGCAAGGCCCGATTCCAAAGCCGCCAAGAGGCCTTTGCCAATTACCGCAGTAAAAAGGCCTTCGCCACCTGGAGCGATGAGTGGCTGCAGGCCTACGCCACGCACGGCTTTGTAGATACACCACATGGTGAGGTGGAGTTGGCCTGCCCGCCAGCGTGGGAGGCCCTCACCTTTGAACACACCGAACCCAATGCCTTGCGGTGGTTGAAAAACCCAGCTTGCCCTGTGGTCATTTTGGCGGGTGAGCAAGGCTCCACCTTCCCGACTCAGGCCCACCCGCGCATCCAAAAAGCACTGCCGCAGGCGCGCATTGAGGTGGTGCGCAACAGCACACACTTCCTGCCCATGGAGCACACCCAGCGTGTTGTGCAAGAAATCTTGAAGCTCTGCGAGCAGGACTGAACCATAAAAAAAGCCCCGTGCACAGCGCCGGGGCTTTTTTTATGGCTGGGCGAGCCGCGGCTGCCCAATGCGGTAAGGTTTATTCCACCGCCTTCACCATGTCTTCAATCACCTTTTTGGCGTCGCCAAACACCATCATGGTTTTGTCCATGTAGAACAACTCATTGTCCAAACCAGCATAACCAGCGTTCATCGAGCGCTTGTTCACGATGATGGTCTTGGCCTTGTAGGCTTCCAGAATTGGCATGCCGGCAATGGGGCTCTTGGGATCGGTTTTTGCGGCAGGGTTTACCACATCGTTCGCCCCCAGCACCAGCACCACATCGGTTTGACCAAACTCGCTGTTGATGTCTTCCATCTCGAACACCTGGTCATAAGGCACCTCGGCTTCGGCAAGCAGCACGTTCATGTGGCCAGGCATGCGACCCGCCACTGGGTGAATGGCGTACTTCACCGTCACGCCCATGTGGGTCAGCTTTTCAGACAGTTCTTTCAGGGCATGCTGTGCGCGGGCCACGGCCAAGCCGTAACCAGGCACGATGGTCACTGTTTCAGCGTTGGTCAGCAAAAACGCCACATCGTCGGCAGAACCGCTCTTGACCGTGCGCTGTTGACCACCGCCAGCAGCGGCGGCCTCCGCATCGCCACCAAATCCACCCAAAATCACGTTGAAGAAGCTGCGGTTCATGGCCTTGCACATGATGTAGCTCAGGATCGCGCCCGAGGAGCCCACCAACGAACCGGCCACAATCAACATGCTGTTGTTGAGCGAAAATCCAATCCCTGCTGCCGCCCAACCCGAGTAGCTGTTGAGCATGGACACCACCACCGGCATGTCTGCCCCGCCAATCGGGATGATCAGCGTCACGCCCAGCACGAAGGCCACCACGGTCATGATGATGAAGGGTGTCCAATCCTGGGTGATTGCAAACCAAATGCCACTGCCGATCATCACAATGCCCAACACGGCATTGAGTGCATGCTGACCAGAAAAGCGCACAGGCGCACCCTGGAACAGGCGGAATTTATACTTGCCGCTGAGCTTGCCAAATGCGATCACAGAACCCGAGAAAGTGATAGCCCCCACAAACGTGCCGATGAAGAGCTCAATCTTGTTGCCCATGGGAATGGCGGTTTCGCCAGCGGCCACAATGCCGAATGCGGCGGGTTCAGCCACCGCAGCCACGGCAATGGCCACCGCCGCCAAGCCGATCATGCTGTGCATGAACGCCACCAGCTCGGGCATCTTGGTCATTTCCACGCGCTTGGCCATGATGGCCCCTGCGCCGCCACCTATCACCAAGCCCGCCAACACATAAGCCATGCCCGCAGCGGCCGATTCGCCAGCCAGCTTGAAGATGAGGGCGATGGTGGTGAGAATGGCAATGGCCATGCCAACCATGCCAAAGGTGTTGCCCAGGCGTGAGGTGGTGGGGTGGGACAGGCCCTTCAAGGCCTGAATAAAACAAACAGACGCCACAAGGTACAACAGCGTCACCATATCGAAACTAAGTTGCATAACCGTTCTCCAGATCGCTGTTGATTAC
>DASUDK010000011.1:0-31121 GCA_036275655.1 Limnobacter sp.
TGGAAGTGGTGCTGTCTCGCAGCGGAAAGTCTCGACGCCCGCCGTGTGATTATTTCGCGGAGTTGTTGGTGGACGCTTTGCGCAACTGATGTTGCGCAAAGCGTCTACTGCTTTAGTCTTTCAGCTCAAGCGCCCTGTTCAGGCTGAGCGCAGCCAGCGAGCCCAACGCGCCCGAGAGCAGGTACAGGGTGACGTATTCCAAGCCAAAGTGGGCGGACAAACCCAAGGCCACCAAGGGGGCGAAGGCTGCCCCTGCAAGCCAAGCCAAATCAGCCGTGAGCGCTGCGCCGGTGTAGCGGTACTTGGCCTTGAAGTTGGCTGTTACCGCGCCTGCTGCCTGGCCATACGACAAGCCCAACAACACGAAACCAATCAAAATGAAGGCAGTTTGGCCGTTGTAGCTGCCGTCCATCATGCTTGGGATGAAGAAGCTGAAAACGGCAATCGCCACAGCCAGTGAGCCGAGGGTGTTACGCCGGCCCAGGCGGTCGGCCACCACGCCGCTGAGCACCACGGCGCCAGCGGCCAGGGCCGCTCCAATGATTTGAATCACCAGGAATTCCGGAATGGAGCGCTGCTGCTCCAACACAATCCAGGACAGCGGGAACACCGTGACCACGTGGAAGAGGGCGTAGCTGGCCAGCGCAGCCAATGCCCCCACCAAAATGTTGTGTCCTTGCGAGCCCAACATCTCGGTCACTTTCACAGGTTGCAGCTCACGTTCCTCCAGCATGCGGGAGTATTCGTTGGTGGACACCAGTCGCAAGCGCGCAAACAGAGCCACCACATTGATGGCAAAAGCCACGTAGAAGGGGTAGCGCCAACCCCAGGCCAAAAAGTCTTCGGTGCTGAGCGCAAACAGCAGGTATGCAAACAGACCTGCGGCGATCATGAATCCCACCGGCGCACCCAACTGGCCCAGCATGGCGTACCAGCCGCGTTTGTTCTCTGGCGCGTTCAAGGCCAGCAAAGATGGCAAGCCATCCCAGGAGCCGCCCAGTGCAATGCCCTGACCAAACCGCAAGATGGACAACAAGACGATTGCACCAGCGCCCAGCGTGGCATACGTGGGCAAAAAGGCCATGCCAGCAGTACAAATGCCCAGCATGAAGAGGGCCACGGTTAGCTTCACTTCTCGCCCATATTGCTGTTGTACTTTCATCAGCGCAATGGTGCCAATGGGGCGCGCTATGAACGCAAACGAGAAAATAACAAATGAGTACAAAGTGGCGGTGAGCGGGTCTTCAAACGGAAAAAAAACCGCTGGAAACACCAGCACAGAGGCAATGGCGTAAACAAAAAAGTCGAAATATTCTGACGCCCGCCCGATGACCACGCCAATCGCGATTTCCCCAGGTGTGACGTTGCTGTTGCTGTGGTGGTGGCCTGGTGCGTGTTGGGCCTTGTCGGCTTGCTGTTGGTTCACAGTGGTCGCGCTGGACATTGGAACATCTCCTCGAATTTCTTGCACTTTGCTTTTTTTATATTTTTCAATTGTTTAGACGATGGTCTGGAACCCCTTGGACAATTTGTCCAATCCTCACAGGCCATTCGTCTCAGTAAATTAGCATGGATTTCATACGTACTTCTGCTGGAATACATGTTCATGCTACTGAAACGTGGGCTTTTTGTGGGCCTCTTGGCCTCTCTGCTTGCTGGGTGCAACACCATTGTGATGAACCCCGCCGGGGACATTGCGTCCCAACAAGCCGATCTTATTGTGCTGGCCACTGTGCTGATGTTGCTTATCATCGTGCCGGTCATCTTCTTGACCCTGTTTTTTGCCTGGAAATACCGACAGGCCAACAACGCCGAATACGATCCAGAATGGGACCACTCCACCAAGCTTGAATTGGTGATTTGGGGTGCCCCACTGCTCATCATCATTGTGCTGGGCTTGGTCACTTGGGTGAGTACTCACAAACTGGACCCCTATCGTCCGCTGGACCGCATTGCACCGGGTAAGCCCCTGGCGGCAGACCACAAGCCGCTGGTGGTTCAGGCGGTGGCTTTGGATTGGAAATGGTTGTTCATTTACCCCGAGCAAGGCATTGCAACCGTGAATGAACTGGTTACCCCTGTGGATGTGCCAGTGCGATTCAAGATTTCAGCCAGCACCGTGATGAATGCCTTTTATGTACCGCCTTTGGCCGGAATGATTTACGCAATGCCTGGGATGGAAACAACCCTGAACGCGGTGATCAACGAAGAAGGCGAATGGAAAGGATTTTCTGCCAACTACAGTGGCGCTGGTTTCTCGCACATGCGTTTTGATTACCGTGGTGTTAGCCAGGGCGAGTTTGATCAATGGGTGGCGCAGGTCAAAGACAGCCCCGAAGGTTTGAATCGGGCGGCATACGTGTCGCTTGAAAAGCCCACCATCAAGCACCCTGTCGTTCGCTACGGCAAAGTGGAAGACAATCTCTTCCACGCCATTGTTAACCGCTGCGTGGTGGAAGGCACCGAGTGCATGGACCACCAAATGATGGCGGATTCCATCCGCAATGGCAGCAGCCTGAGCGCCGAAGAAATTTCCCTGCTGATCAACGAGGCCATGTGCACCATTGCGCCCAATGACGACGCACTGCCCCTTGTGACTTCTGCGAAGTAAGAGCCATGACGACTTATCCAACCGAAACCAGCCCGATCTTTGGTCGCCTCACCTGGCAGGCCATTCCGTTTCACGATCCGATTATTTTGGGCACCTTTGTGGTGGTTGCCTTGGGTGGCTTGGCCCTGTTGGGCCTGATCACCAAACACCGCCTGTGGGGAACCCTCTGGCGGGATTGGTTCACCAGCATTGACCACAAAAAGATCGGCATCATGTACATGATTCTGGGCCTGGTCATGTTGATGCGTGGCTTTGCCGACGCCATCATGATGCGCGTCCAACAGGCGGTGGCTTTCAACGGCAGCGAGGGTTTTTTGCCGCCGCATCACTATGATCAGATTTTCACGGCCCACGGTGTGATCATGATCTTCTTTGTGGCCATGCCTTTGGTGACTGGCCTCATGAACTACCTGGTGCCACTGCAGATTGGCGCGAGGGATGTGGCATTTCCGTTCCTCAACAATTTCAGCTTCTGGATGACCACCTTTGGTGCTGTGCTCATCATGGCCTCCTTGTTTGTGGGTGAGTTTGCCATGACAGGCTGGCTGGCCTACCCACCGCTTTCGGGCATTTTGCAGAGCCCGTACGTGGGGGTGGACTATTACATATGGGCTTTGCAAATTGCAGGGGTGGGCACTTTGCTGTCGGGCGTGAACCTGATTGTGACCATCGTCAAGATGCGTGCTCCTGGCATGAACATGATGAAAATGCCTGTGTTCACCTGGACAGCCCTGTGCACCAACGTGTTGATTGTGGCTGCCTTCCCGGTGCTCACCGCCGTGTTGGGCATGCTCACCATGGACCGCTATCTCGGCACCAATTTCTTCACGAATGACTTGGGTGGCAACTCCATGATGTATGTGAACCTCATCTGGATTTGGGGTCACCCAGAGGTTTACATTCTCATTCTGCCGCTGTTCGGCGTGTTTTCCGAGGTGGTGTCTACATTCAGCCGCAAGCGCTTGTTTGGCTACAGCTCCATGGTGTACGCCACGGTGGTGATTACCATCCTCTCTTACTTGGTGTGGCTGCACCACTTCTTCACCATGGGCAGCGGGGCGAGCGTCAACTCTTTCTTTGGCATCACCACGATGATCATTTCCATTCCGACGGGTGCCAAGATCTTCAACTGGCTGTTCACCATGTACAAGGGCAAGATTCGCTTTGAGCTGCCCATGATGTGGACCATCGCCTTCATGATCACCTTTGTGATTGGCGGCATGACTGGCGTGTTGCTGGCTGTGCCGCCCGCTGACTTTGTGTTGCACAACAGCCTGTTCTTGATTGCTCACTTCCACAACGTGATCATTGGTGGCGTGTTGTTCGGTTTGTTTGCCGGCATTAACTTCTGGTTCCCCAAGGCTTTTGGTTTCAAGCTCGATGAGTTCTGGGGCAAGGTGTCTTTCTGGTTCTGGGTGATTGGCTTCTACTTTGCTTTCATGCCGCTTTATGTGCTCGGCTTGATGGGCGTCACACGCCGCATGAGCCAGTTTGATGACCCCTCATTCCAGATCTGGTTCCAGATCGCCGCAGTGGGTGCATTCATGATTGCCATCGGGATTGCAGCCATGATCGTGCAGTTCTACGTCAGTTTCCGCGATCGCGAAAAGCTGCGTGACACCACGGGCGACCCCTGGGATGGCCGTACATTGGAGTGGGCCACATCAAGCCCACCGCCAGACTACAACTTCGCCTTCACCCCCAAGGTGTACGACAATGACGCCTGGGCACAAATGAAGAAAGAGGGCTACAAGCGCCCCTTGAGCGGGTTCACGGCAATCCACATGCCCAAAAACACGGGTGCTGGTTTCATCATCTCTGCCCTGAGCGCCGTGGTGGGATTTGCCTTGGTGTGGCACATTTGGTGGCTGGCTGCCGGTGGTTTTGCGGCCATGATGGTCGCCATCATTGGGCACACGTTTAACTACAAGCGCGACTATTACATCCCTGCGGACGAAGTGGCCCGCACGGAAGCCGCACGCACCAAACTGTTGGAAAGCCATGTCTGAACTTACTATGAACCAAGACAACAGCGAACGTTTTTACGTCCGCGAACATCATCCGAAGAACGGATCCTTGTTGGGCTTTTGGCTCTATTTGATGAGCGACTGCCTCATCTTCGCCTGCCTGTTTGCAACCTATGCCGTGATTGGACGCAATTATGCGGGTGGTCCCACCGGGTCTGAAATTTTTGACCTGAACCTGGTGGCCATCAACACGGCCTTTCTGCTGCTGAGTTCGATCACTTATGGCGTGGCCATGGTGAACATGCAGGCACGCAAGCTCAATGGCACCTTGCTGTGGTTGGGTATCACAGGTGTGCTGGGTCTGGCCTTTCTCGCTGTAGAACTCTATGAGTTTTGGCATTTCATCAGCATCGGTGCAACCCCACAGCGCAGTGGCTTTTTAACTGCGTTTTTTGCCTTGGTGGGCACACACGGCCTGCATGTGTTCTTCGGCATCATCTGGTTGGTGGTTTTGCTGTTTCAACTGAAGAAGCACGGCCTGATTGCTGAAAATCGCCGCCGTGTATTTTGTCTGTCAATGTTCTGGCACTTCCTGGATGTGATCTGGATTGGTGTCTTCACCTTTGTGTATTTGATGGGGGTATTGCCATGAGCGCGCATTCTCACGACCAACACCATGACGCGCACCACCACGACGAGGACGATGAAATCCATGTCAGCATGCGCGAGTACGCCATCGGGTTCGTCCTTTCGGTCATCCTCACCGCCATTCCCTTTGCCTTGGTGATGGGCAAGGTGTTTGATAGCTCGGTGACCACGGCCCTTGTGATTCTTGGCTTTGGCGCGGTGCAGATCGTGGTGCACATGGTGTACTTCTTGCACATGAACAGCAAGAGCGAAGGCGGTTGGACCATGCTCGCGCTGGTGTTTACCTTGATTCTGGTGGTGATCACTTTGGTGGGTTCAATTTGGGTGATGTACCATTTGAACACCAACATGATGCCTGGCATGAACCATGAGGCCATTGAAGCGCTCCGTGAACCCCGCTGAGCCCAAGCGCATTGCAAGAACAAGGCTGCCGGCGTACGCGCTGGCGGCCTTTTTGTTTTTCGCATTTTGTGCGCTGGGCACCTGGCAGGTTCAGCGGCTCGAATGGAAGCTCAACCTGATCGAAAGGGTCGAGGCTCGCGCATTCGGTGTGCCACAGGTTTTGCCTGCCCAGTCTGAATGGCCTGCTGTGCAGCGCGACACGCATGAATATCTCAAAGTGAGGCTACAGGGCGTGTACTTGCCGCAGTACACCAGCCGAGTGCAAGCCAGCACCGTGCTTGGGCCAGGGCATTGGTGGCTCACACCATTGCAAACCAGCGCTGGTTTGGTTTGGGTCAACCGAGGTTACGCCCCCAGTGGAGAAGCCGACCCTTTGGGCAACCAACCAACCGGCAAGCCTGTGGAGGTGGTCGGCTTGTTGCGCATCACAGAGCCCGGTGGCGGTTTTCTGCGCAGCAATCAGCCCGAGCAAGGCCGTTGGTTTTCGCGCGATGTACAAGCCATGTCGGCGCGTCATGGTTTGGCCCACGCAGCACCGTTCTTTGTGGATGCCGGTGAGCCACGCAATCTCAATCCCGAGATGGTCACCTTCAAGCCGCAAATCTACCCGGTGGATGGTTTAACCATTGTGCGATTCACCAACAACCACCTCATGTACGCCATCACTTGGTATGCTTTGGCTCTGCTGGTGGCGATTGCCACCGTGTTGTTGCGGCGGCACCTTGCACCCCGGTGATCGCCTGTATTTGTTGGCATAGGCGCATCAGGCATGGCTATCAACTCTGACATTGTTTCTCCCAGGACGGGCGGTGTGCCCGTGGCGGATGAATCGCATGTTGCCCAGGAAACTGGGCACAAGAACATGCTGCATCTCATTCACCTGCGCTGGCTGGCCGTGGGCGGTCAGATTGTGACCATGCTGGTGGCCACTCTGGGGTTGGGCATTCGCCTGCCGCTGCAGGAAATGCTCACCGTGATGGTGTTTTTGGTGGCGTTCAATGTGGCCAGCCATTTGCGTTGGCATGAAGAGCGCGTGGTCAGCAACCGCGAGTTGTTCTTGGCCATGTTGGTGGACATTGCCAGCCTCACAGCCCAGCTCTACTTCACCGGTGGCATCAACAACCCATTTGCCTTGCTTTTTTTGCTTCAGGTGATTTTAAGCGCCGTGCTGTTGCGCACAGAGTCTGCCTGGACCGTGGTGTGGATCACCACACTTTGCCTTGCAGGTTTGTCGGTGTTTAATCGCCCCTTGCAATGGCCACCCAACAGCTCGGTGGTGTTTGCCGATTTGTACGCCCAGGGCATACTCATTTGCTTTGTACTCAACGCCGCCTTGCTGGTGATGTTTATTACCCGGATCAGCCGCAATTTGCGCGCTGGCGATGCACAACTGGCCGCCATGCGTCAACGTGCCGCCGAAGAAGAGCATATTGTGCGTATGGGCTTGCTCGCCTCGGGCGCTGCCCATGAACTGGGCACACCCTTGGCCACCATGTCGGTGATTCTCGGTGACTGGAAGCGTATGCCGGCGTTTCGCCACAACGCTGGTTTTCAGGAGGAAATGGCCGAGATACAAGCCCAACTTTTGCGCTGTAAAAGGATCGTGAGCGGTATTTTGATGTCCGCGGGGGAGGCCCGTGGCGAGGGCTCGCGCCGTACCACCCTGAATGTCTATTTCCAGGCCTTGGCCGACGAATGGCTGGAGAGCCGTTCGCCCAAAGAATTTCAATTCACCAACCATGTGCAGGAATCCCTGCCGGTTGCATTTGATTCCACCGTTGCGCAAATGGTGTTCAACCTGTTGGACAATGCCCTGGAGGCCTCTCCAGCCTGGGTGGGCATGGAGGTGCGTAGGGAAGGGGCCTCGTTGATGCTGCGCGTGACCGATCGCGGGCCTGGCTTCTCAGCCGAGGTGCTTGAACAGCTGGGCAAGCCCTACAACTCCACCAAAGGGCGGCCAGGCGGTGGACTTGGGCTTTTTTTGGTCACCAACGTGGCACGAACCCTGGGCGGTGTTGTCCAAGCAGAAAACCGCAGCGATGGCGGTGCCAGTGTGCAGGTGGGTTTGCCAATCGCATCGCTCGTGTTGCAGGAGAAGTAGTTTGGAGCAGTCAAGTGATACAGCGGACCGCTTGTTGCTGGTGGTTGAAGACGATGATGCATTTGCCAAAGTGCTGACCCGCTCCTTCGAGCGGCGCGATTATGTTGTGGTGCGCGCCAGCAATCAAGATGAAATGGAACTCTTGTTAAAAAGCCATCACCCCACGCACGCCGTGGTGGATCTCAAATTGAGCGGCAATTCATCGGGATTGAACTGTGTACAGGCCTTGCATGAGTTCGATCCGGACATGCTTATTGTGGTGCTCACAGGATTTGCCAGCATCAACACCGCTGTGGAGGCCATCAAACTGGGCGCCTGCCAGTATTTGGCCAAACCGGCCAACACCGACGATATAGAGGCCGCCTTTGCGCATGTGGCGGGCACAGAATCCGTAGAGCTCACCAATCGCTCCACTTCCATCAAGAACTTGGAGTGGGAGCGCATCCACGAGGTTTTGGTAGAAACCGACTTCAATATTTCAGAGACCGCGCGGCGTTTGGGCATGCACAGGCGCACCCTGGCACGCAAACTCGAAAAACGCCGCGTGAAGTAAACCCAAGCAAGAGAGGCAGTACCCATGAGCATTGCATTACCCCCACACCATGGTTTTACATTCAATCACACCATGCTGCGTGTCAAAGACCCCGCCGCATCACTCAAGTTTTACGAGCATGTGTTTGGCATGACCCTGCTGCGCAAGGTGGATTTCCCCGAGATGGCATTTTCGTTGTATTTTTTGGCCAAGCTCAATCCAGACGAAACCCCGCCCACCGACGAAAGTGAACGCACCGTGTGGACGTTCAGCCAGCGTGGCGTGCTTGAGCTAACCCACAACTGGGGCACTGAAAGCAATCCAGAGCACCACTACCACGATGGCAACGCCCAACCTCAGGGGTTTGGACACATTTGTTTTGCTGTGCCCAATTTGATGCAGGCCGTGACCTGGTTTGATGAAAACAAGCTCACTTATGTGAAGCGTCCGGAGCAGGGCAAGATGCGCAATGTGGCCTTTGTGAAAGACCCCGACGGTTACTGGATTGAGATCGTTCAGCCAGACTTGTTGGGGCAGTTGGGCAAACCCGCCTGACCCCGTCGGAGGTTCAGTTCAATTCTTCGTCGCTGGGCACCGGGGGCAGGGCAAAAATCTCGATGCCCTCATCGCGCAGCTCTTCAAACTCTTCCAGGCTGGCTTGGCCTCGAATTGCGCGCACCGGGGCCTCTTCATAATGGATTTTGCGCGCCTCTTCTGCAAAGCGGTCGCCCACGTCCTCGGAGTGGTTGATGAGTGCAGCCAAAGCCTGTCTGGCCATCACAAAAGCTGTGGCCACCTCCATGGCATGACCCTTCGATGTCACCGCGGGAGCTGTTGGCACAGGTTTAGAATTTGCGGACTCGCCAGCGGGCCTTGGGTCAGGTGACCTGTTTTGACCGATATTGATTTTGGAAGGCACTTTGCGGATTGCACTGGTGCCACACTCCGGGCATGTGAGTAGTTTGCGCTCGCGTTGCCCGTCAAAATCCTCGCTAGACCGAAACCAGCCTTCGAAGCGATGCGCGTACTCGCATTCGAGGTCATAAATGATGATTGCCACAATGTTTGAATCTGATGCTGAATTCCGCTATTTTACAGTGGAATGAATTGCCTACCGGCGATTTGCAAACTCTTCTAGAATTTGCCGTCTCAACAATCAATGCCCACAAGAGGTTGGTATGTCCCGTAAAAAGTCGCTCGAACCGCATCTGCGGGGGCTGGTGGACTTGATTTCGGCTTCGCTTGATGAAGGCACCCGGCAGGTGGAAGGGGTGCACAGGCGAATCGCCGACATTCCTTTTGCTGTGCTTAAAAAGATTAAACCCATCGCGCCCATTTCTTCGGCGGTCCACATGGTTGAGAAAAAAATCACGCATTCAGCCTACGACACGGTTCGCCTGGTGGCCAAAGTGGGAGCCCAAGCGGTTCACAACGTGTTGCCCACCGATCCTGCCAATCATGGCATTTCCCAGCCAGAGTACCGCATCGATCACGAGGCGCTGCGCAAGCAAAAGAAGACCTGACATTGGGGCTTGCACATGCCCTGCGTTTGGCTTAACTTATACCTATGAGCATATGCTCATATAAATATTATAAGTTTTGGAGACAAACCGTGTCATTCGATATTGCCCCAGGCACCCCTTTGGGGCGTGTGGCCAAAGCCCCTGAGAATTTCATCACACCGCAAGATGTGGCCTTTGTGAATCGGGCGAGCCCAGATGATCGTCGCACTTTTTTCAAGAAGGCGTTTGCCGCCGCGGCCGCCGTGGGCATCGCCAACGCCCGTCCGGCGCGCGCTGCAGCCAGCGAAGGGGATCCTGCCATTTTGAATCTTCCCGCGCACTCGCGTGGCCTTGGGCAGCCTGTGGCGGCCAGGCCTTACGGCACGCCATCGCAGTACGAGCGCAACTTGCAACGGCGCGAGTCGCCTGGTTTAACACGTGTCAGCGCCGCATCGGTCTCTTTTTGCCCCCTGCAGGGGCTGTTTGGAATCATCACGCCATCGGGCTTGCATTTTGAGCGGCACCACCAGGGCTGGTGGGACATCGATCCCACCCAGCATCGCCTCATGATCAATGGATTGGTGCGCAAGCCCATGGTGTTCACGGTCGATGATCTCATGCGGATGGAATCTGTCTCGCGGATCCATTTCATAGAATGCGGCGCAAACTCTGGCATGGAATGGGCCAACGTGGCCGTGCCCACGGTGCAGTACACCCACGGCATGCTCAGCAGCTCCGAGTTCACGGGCGTGCCCCTCATCAAAGTGCTGGAGTACTGCGGTGTGGATCTGAAGAAAGGCCGCTATGTGCTTGCCGAGGGCGCCGATGGCTCCTCCATGACACGCACCATCCCCATGGCGTTGGTGGAAAGTGGTGAAGTGTTATTGGCCTATGGCCAGAACGGGGAAATGCTGCGCCCGGAGAATGGCTACCCGCTTCGACTGGTCGTGCCCGGTGTGCAAGGGGTGAGTTGGGTGAAGTACCTGCGTCGCATTGAGGTGGGGGACCAACCTTGGGGCACCAAAGACGAAGCCATTCACTATGTCGATTTGATGCCCGACGGCACGCACCGGCAGTACACCTCCATTCAGGAATGCAAGTCTGTGATCACCACCCCCTCGGGTGGGCAGCGCCTGCTTACCCAGGGTTTTTACAACATCACGGGTTTGGCCTGGAGTGGGCGCGGAAAAATCAAGGCCGTGGACGTGTCGGTGGATGGTGGTAAAAACTGGCAGACCGCGCGGCTAGAAACCCCTGTGCTGGACAAATCCCTAACCCGGTTCAGCTTACCGTGGGTGTGGCGGGGTGGCGAGGCCATTTTGCAGAGCCGTGCGGTGGACAGCACCGGATACGTGCAGCCCAGCTACCGCACCTTGCGCGCCAAGCGCCAAGACAAAAGCATTTACCACAACAACGCCATCCAGAGTTGGCGGGTGGATGCAGCCGGTGAAGTGCACAACGTGCATGTGGGGTAGGGCATCATGAATGACACAGACTTCAAACGGTTTCTTTGGAACGGCGCTCACCTCCTTGTGGCCCTGATGATGTGCGGGTTGTTGCTGCATGTTGGCGCGGTCCAGGCCATGGATGGCTTGGGGCGACCAGCCACTGAAGCGGAGGTGAGGGCGTGGGACATTGATGTGCGGCCAGATTTCAAAGGCTTGCCCAAGGGCAGTGGCAGTGTGGCCAAAGGTATGCAAGTGTGGGATGCACAATGCGCCTCGTGCCACGGGGTGTTTGGCGAGAGCAATGAGGTGTTTACGCCGATCGTTGGTGGCACCACCCGCGAAGACATGTTGCGTGGCCGTGTGCAGTCCCTCAAGGACGGTTCAGCCCCTCAACGCACCACGTTGATGAAAGTGGCCACCCTGTCAACTTTGTGGGATTACATCAACCGGGCCATGCCATGGACCAATCCCAAATCACTCACCACCGAAGAGGTGTACGCCGTCACCGCGTACATCTTGAACATGGGGGGCATTGTGCCCGATGACTTTGTGTTGAGCGATGCCAACATGGCCCAGGTGCAAGCCAGGTTGCCCAATCGCCATGGCATGCAAACCAACCATGGCATGTGGTTGCCCTCGGGTAAACCCGATGTAAAAGAGGCACGTTGCATGTCAAACTGCACAACTGACGCGAAAGTCACTTCTTTCATGCCCGACTACGCCCGGGATGCACACGGCAACCTGATTGAGCAAAACCGTTTGGTGGGGCCAGTGCGCGGGGTGATCACGGTGGCACAGGGCAACGAAGCTGCTGCGTCCACTGTGCAGGCCAAATCAGCAGAATCGCTGTTCAACGCCAACGGTTGCGTGGCATGCCATGCTGTGGATGAAAAAAAGTTAGGCCCATCCTTGGTTGATATTTCCAGCAAGTATGCCAACCGGGCCGACGCGTTCGCCTATCTGGCCGATAAAATCCGGTCTGGTGGTCAAGGGGTTTGGGGCACCATGCCCATGCCAGCGCAAGCGCACCTTTCAGACGCAGACGTTGAAAGCCTGGCGAAGTGGATGTTGAATACCAGTAAGAATTGACCGAGCAAAGTTTCTAGGAGGAATCGCTCAATGAATGAGAACAGACGTGCCGTGTTGAAGGCTTCGTCCAGCCTGACCGTATTGGGTTTGGCGGTGGCCGCCGGATTGATCAAGCCCAATGTGGCCTTTGCATCGCAGGCTTGGCCAAAAAAGGCGTTTGACAGCAAATCCATGGATGAGCTGATGAAAGCGCTGGGCGGCAACATGCCAACCGAAAGTGCAGACATCACTGTGATTGCGCCCGACATTGCCGAAAACGGTGCGGTGGTGCCCGTGGGCGCCGACAGCAAATTGAAAAACACCACGGAGGTGTCTTTGCTGGTTGAAAACAACCCGTCCATTTTGTCTGCCCAGTTCATGATCCCCGCAGGCACCGACGCCAAGGTGAACACCCGTGTGAAGATGGGCAAGTCCAGCAATGTGTATGCCTTGGTGAAAGCTGATGGCAAATACTACTTTGCCAAAAAAGAAGTGAAAGTAACCCTCGGTGGTTGCGGCGGCTAATCTCACAGAATACAAGGAGCTAACAATGGGTGATCCAATGAAAATTCGCGCCAAAGCCAATGGCGACGAAGTGGAAGTCAAAGTATTGATGGCACATGAAATGGAAACGGGTCAGCGCAAGGGCGCAGACGGCAACCTCGTGCCCGCGTGGTTTATTCAAAATGTGACCGCCAAGTGCAACGACAAAGTGGTGTTGCAGGCCAACTGGGGACCAGCTGTGGCCAAAAACCCTTTCATGTCTTTCTCGTTCAAAGGCGGTAAGGCGGGCGACACAGTCGAGATCACATGGACCGACAACAAGGGTGATTCGCGCACCGACAAAACCAAAATAGCGTAGTCTCAAAACGATTTATAAACACAACAAAGGGGCGTGAGATGAGACCTGTTCATCACCTGCTTGCCAAGCTGGCGACGGCAAGCCTGTTGGTCGCGGGGGCGATTGCCCCAGCGGCTGCACAAAAATCCACCGAAGAGGGCATTCAGGAATACCGTGACATGTTGGCCGATGGCAACCCAGCGGAGCTCACAGAGCTGCTCGGTGAAGACCTGTGGACCAAGCCGCGTGGGCCAAAAAATGCTTCTCTGGAACAATGTGATTTGGGCCAGGGACCTGGCAAATTGGCTGGCGCTGTGGCGCAGATGCCGCGCTATTTTGCAGACACAGGCAAGGTGATGGATGTTGAGAGCCGCATCGTCCACTGCATCGTCACGCTCCAGGGGCGCGATGCAAAAGAGGTGGCCGACAAGCCATACTCTGGCGCGGGCCAGCGCGCCACGGAGATGGAGTCCCTTGTGGCCTATGTGTATGCCCAATCTCGCGGTGCCATTGTGAACGTGCCGCAAAATCACCCGGAAGAGAAAGCTTCCCGTGCACGAGGCGAGAAGATCTTTTTTTTCCGTGGCGGACCCTATGATTTTTCATGTGCAAGCTGCCATGCCACCGATGATCAGCGCATCCGCTTGCAAGGTTTGCCCAACCTCACCAAAACCGAGCCTGCACAAACTGCGTTCGGTGCTTGGCCAGCTTATCGGGTGTCGCAGGGTGCGGTGCGCACCATGCAATGGCGCATGTACGACTGTTTCCGGCAGCAGCGTTTTCCTGAGTTGCAGTATGGCTCGCAAGCCGCCATCGACTTGATCACCTTCCTGGGTGTGAAGGCCAAAGGCGGAACCATGCAAGCCACCTCGATCAAACGCTAAGGAGACCCACCATGATTCGTCGAACACAGTCTGCGCTTGGCGCGCTTTTGGTCACCTTGATGCTGTCTGCATGTGCAAACACCGGCAGCGAATCCTCAGCCCAGGTCAGCGATGCAGAAGTACAACAGGTCATCATGGCCTCGTTCAAAGAGAAGGGCCAAGCTGGCATGGACCGCGTGAACCAATCCGAATTACAAAAAGCCTGCTCGGTTGCCGCACTCAACCCCAATGGTTTGCCACAGGCCAAGCGCACAGCCCTTGAGCAGGCTGCACTTGCAGCCGTGAAATACCCCAACGATGGCAAGTATCTGGGCGATTGGAAATCGGGCGAGAAAATCGCACAGACAGGTGTCGGTTTTCAGTTTTCAGACAAAGCCGACACGCCCGCTGGTGGCAACTGCTACGCCTGTCATCAGTTGGCGCCGCAAGAGTTGTCGTACGGCAATTTGGGTCCATCGTTGTACCAATACGGCAAATTGCGCGGCAATTCCGAAGAAATCATGAAGTACACCTGGGCAAAAATCTGGAATTCCCACGCCTACAACGCCTGCTCCAACATGCCACGATTTGGCGCGGAGGGCATATTGACCGAGACCCAATTGAAGGACGTGATGGCGCTGCTCCTGGCGCCAGATTCCCCTGTCAACAAGTGAGCTTCAAGGCAAGCCATGCAAATGAATCGACGTGAATTCGTGGGCATGCTCGCGGCCGCTTCGGCCGCAGGCATGGTGCTGGATGCTCCCCATGCGCTGGCTGGAAAAGCGCCAGAAAAAATCTACGACCTCAAGCCCTTTGGCAACGCCAGTCTGTTGCATTTCACCGACTGCCACGCCCAACTGGTGCCCATTCACTTCCGCGAACCCAATGTGAACATTGGTGTGGCTGGCGCTGCTGGGCGAGCGCCTCATTTGGTGGGTGACGCCCTCCTGAAGGCATTTGGCATTCGCCCGGGCTCTGCTCAGGCACACGCATTCACCTATCTAAATTTTGAAGAGGCGGCTGCGCGGTACGGCAAAGTGGGTGGTTTCGCACACTTGGCCACCCTGGTTAAAATGATGAAAGCCCAGCGCCCCGGCGCATTGCTGCTGGACGGCGGCGACACTTGGCAAGGCTCCGCCACCAGCTTGTGGACCCATGCACAAGACATGGTGGATGCCGCAAAGATGTTGGGTGTGGACGTGATGACCTTGCACTGGGAGTGCACCTACGGATCAGACCGAATTCTTGAAGTGGCCGGGAAAGACTTCAAGGGCAAGGTCGACATCATTGCACAAAACATCAAGACCACCGACTTTGGCGATCCTGTGTTCCCCAGCCATGTGATGAAAAACATCAACGGGGCCAAGGTTGCAATCATTGGTCAGGCGTTTCCATACAGCCCGATCGCCAATCCACGTTACTTTGTCAAAGATTGGTCTTACGGCATCCAAGAAGAGAGCATGCAGGCCGTGGTTGATGAAGTCCGCCAGCAAGGCGCACAGGCTGTGGTGCTGCTGTCGCACAACGGCATGGATGTGGATTTAAAAATGGCCAGCCGGGTTACCGGCATTGATTTTATTTTGGGTGGCCACACCCACGATGGTGTGCCCAATGCCATCCCTGTAAAAAATGCATCGGGCATCACACACGTCACCAACGCAGGCAGCAACAGCAAGTTTTTGGGCGTGCTGGACATGGACATCCAAGGAGGCAAGCTGCGCGATTTTAAGTATCGCCTGGTGCCCGTGTTCTCCAACATGTTGCCAGCCGACCCAGCCATGCAGGCCTTTGTGGACAGTGTGCGCAAGCCTTTTTTGGCAAAACTCTCAGAGCCATTGGCCACCACCGAGGGGTTGCTCTACCGGCGCGGCAATTTCAATGGCAGTTGGGACCAACTGATCGTGGATGCGTTGTTGGAAGTCAAGGGTGCTGAAATCGCTTTTTCCCCAGGATTCCGTTGGGGCACCAGCCTGTTGCCTGGCCAAACCATCACGCGTGAGCATTTGATGGACCAAACAGCAATCACATACCCCAACACCACACTCAGCAACATGACCGGTGCGTTCATCAAAACCGTGCTCGAGGATGTGTGCGACAACCTCTTCAACCCGGATCCCTATTACCAGCAAGGCGGCGACATGGTGCGCGTTGGTGGACTCACCTACACCTGCAATCCACTGGCTGACACGGGCAAAAGAATTTCCGACATGCGCCTGAATGGCAAACCCATTGATGCCGACAAAACTTACAAGGTGGCTGGTTGGGCGCCTGTGGCAGAAGAGGCAAGAAACAACGGCGAGCCGCCCATTTGGGATGTGGTGGAATCCTACTTGCGAGACAAAAAAACCATCGCCACCAAAACGCCCTACACACCCAAATTGCTTGGCATGAACAACAACCCGGGGTATGCGGTCTAAAGGGCATGCAACGCCTTTTGATTGTTCTCTTCTGGTCAATCTGGTCACCTGTCGCTTTGGCTGCTGGTGCCAAACACCTGCCGTGGGCTGTGGATCTGCCCAAACAGTCCGCGCCCGCGGTGGTGGTGTTGTTCTCTCTACCCAATTGCGCTTACTGCGAAAAAGTGCGGCAGCACACCCTGCTTCACCTGGAGGGTGATCCACGCTATGCAGGGCGGGTGCGCGTGTTGGAAGTGGATTTTGGCAACGCGCAGCGGCGGTTTGTGTGGTTTGATGCCCGGTACTACACGGGTCAGCAACTGGCGCAATTGCTCAACGTCAAATTTTCGCCCACGGTGATGGTGTTTGATCAACAGGGTGGGGTGGCTGGAAAGCCGCTATTGGGTGCGGCTTTGCCAGATTTTTACGGTGCGTATGTGGATGCGTTGATTCGCGCTGCCTGGGAGTCCAGCGCGCGGCGCTAGCCGCCACACTGCTTATTGCTCAGCGAGGTTGCTCGGGTTGGCCTCACCCCGAAACTCGCTGATGGCTTGGCGAATTCGATCCAGCATGGCCTTCGAGGGGCGTTTGCGCGAGATTTGGCTCGCCAGCTCATATCCCTTTTTATCCATTTTTACTGCAAAGCAAAGCTCAAGCAGGCTGGTCAGTGTCTCGGGCTCCATGGTGGACAAGTTGTCAGCGTAATTGCCAAAAAATGTATTCAATTTTTCTTGCGCTTTGATGCCTCGTCCGTCTGTGATTTCCTTTTGGATGGCCATCAAAGACCGCGCCAACTCGAGTTCTGCGCTGTTCACTGTTGTCCGCATTTTGGCGGTCAGTTTTTCAGCTTCCTCATGCCGTCCTTCTTTCACATAAATTTTGGAAAGCTGTAAATAATCATGGATCTGTGAAAGCGACGTGTTGCGCGACCGATCAATCACTTTGGTCAGATAATTCTTTGAGCGCGTGTTGTCGCCAATGCGCACAGCCAAATCCGCAAGCTTGCGTAGTCGTGACGTGGAGGCCAAGGCCTTCGCCCCCATCTTCTCAAGCACCTCCAGGGCTTCGCCTGGCTTGTTTTGCTCCCACAGCAGGTCGGCAAACAAGTCACTGGCGGCCAAGTATTCTGGATTGCTTTTAACCACCTTGGCCAAAAGTCCATTGGCCTCGTCGAGCTTTTTGCGCTCTATATTCACCTTGGCGAGCAACAGCGTCATCCAGGGTTTGGGAGCGCTGTCCAGCTTTTCCAAGAGTTGCTTCTCGGTTTCTTCAAAGCGCCCCGCGCGGAAGTAAGACTCCACCCGCATGCGTTCGAGTTCATTCAAATACTGGGGAAACTGCTGTTCCAAGCGATCACAAACGCCAGGCAACAGGTCAAATTGACGCTCGAACATGGCCTGGTACGCCTCGCTCAAACGTTGTTTGCGGTTAAAAATCCGCACCACGCGCTCTGACAGCGTCGAGGCCGTGAACGGTTTGATGAGGTAGTCGTCGGGCTCAAACTCGGCCACCGCCACCACATTGCTGTAGCTGCGTTCGCCGGTCACCATCATGAATGCTGTGTTCCAGGCCAGCTTGTTGTTCACGCGCAGGTCTTCCAGCAATTGTTGGCCGTTTCTGTCCCCCTCCAACTGATATTCGCACACCAAGAGAGCGAATTCACGCGAGGCCAAATGCTGCTCCACCTCGGCGACAGAACTTGCAAAAATCACGGAGCGTGCGCCCAATTGCGAGAGTTGATCTTGCAAAGCGCGGCGGGTTGCAAGCGCGGAATCCACCACCAAAGCCGTTTTGCCTTTCAGCGGCGTCATGTCTTTGACGGCCTGCTTCATCCGTTCGGGTTTGTTGTCAGCCTCGCTCTGCGAGAGGCCGGCATTGTCCGTTGGGCTTTCAATCTGGCTCATTCGACGATTCTGGGAGACTGGGTAGATTGCCTATTTTTACCGAGTTTTTACACTTGTTTGCGCTTGAATACAGCCCATTTTTGCCTGCTTACTTGGCCTTTGAAGTGTCAAAATAGAATGCAGCTTCTATTAACAACTGTTTACCTTGCCTTGGTTAGGCAATTAATTTCGTGGTTTAATAAGAGAAATTCCTTGTTACTCGACAGTCAAATCCAAATATTGATTACGCAAGGTATAAAAGAAAAAATCAACGGAGACATAGATGACCAAAGCTGGCTTGTGGCGTTTTGCTGCCCTGTCTGGAGTGTTTGTGCTGTCGGCTTTTGCCGCAGGTTGTGCAAGCATCGAACGTGGCGCAACCAACCTTGCAATTAACCTGATTGAACGTCGCATCATCCCCCCCCAGCTTGAAATCGAAGACGTGGACATGGCTTGCCGCTTTGCCACGGGCAACTACCCCCTCATTTCTGGGGGCACGCGCGCCTTCAACGGCGATCCACGCCTGTTGGAGTCGCTTCTTTTGGTCTCTTCCGCTGCATGTTCTGAACAGCGCGCTGTAGAGGCCGAATTGCGCTACCTGCGCGCAGCCAAAGAAAACCGCATTGTGGAAGCCCAAGACGCCCGCATCCAGCAAAAGCGTTTGTTGGAGTTGACCGCACGTCGACAGCTGCAAGCCTTCCAGATGATGCGTGACAAGCTTCAAGAAAAGTACAGCTTCGAATATGGCGAAGGTTGCCCGGAATTTGAGCGCGATTTCGACGAAATGGTGTATTTGCTCGGCACAGTGGCGGGCTTGCAGGCCGTTGTGAACGACATTGCATCGCAGCAAATGGTTGGAGTGCCAACGGACATCGCGCCAAAATCCGAACGCGCGCTCACCTGCCTTTCGAATGCAAAATGGTGGGGTGCGCCCAATGCTGCACGCGCCGTGGTGTGGAGCATTTTGCCGGGCGCCTCCGAGGGCAAAGACGTGTGGGGCACATTCCGACTCTCCATGTTGATTGGCGAACGGCAAGGCGTGCGCCTGCCCCACGTGATGTATGCACTGTCCGCTTTGGCAGTGGGTGACACAGCACGTTTCCGGGACTCCACCAAGCGATTCGCCAACGTGAAAGATTACAAACCCAGTCAACAATATGCTTTGGTTGAGGGCATTGCTTCCACCGTGATGGTCAATTTGTCTGATCGTTACTGGACTGAGAACCAGGGTACCCGTACCCCGGTTGGCAGCATGGGCAAATACTGGGATGAAGAAGCCGCGATGCCAGAAGGCATGAACGTGGACGACTTGTTGAAATAAATCCGACAAGACAGCAAATCAGCGGTTGGCCCGGCACCTCTAGCCACATGCCAACCACCGCTTGAACCACCATTGGGAGACTTAACAATGACCTTCAAATTCAAAGCAATCACGGCAACCTTGGGCTTGGCCCTCATGGCATCGGCCAGCCCCGCGCTGGCCAAGCAAAAAGTCTGCGTCTTCGACATTCTCGGCGCTGGCGGCGACGTGTTCAACCTCAGCAAAGATTATGTGCTGGCTGCAAAAGGCTTGGGCGCAGACCTGGAGCTGGAAGCGTTCACCGACGAAAAAATTGCATCTGAAAACTTCAAGACAGGCCAATGCGACATGCTCGTGGCCACATCTTTCCGCACCCGCGCTTACAACACCATTGCTGGCTCCATTGACGCCTTGGGGGCTGCGTCTGTGGTGAAAGACGGCAAAGTGGACATGGAATTGAGCTACGAAGTCGTCAAGCGCACCGTGCAGTTGTTTGCCACTGAAAAAGCCAACGACCTGATGACCCAAGGCAATTACCAAGTTGCAGGCATCTTCCCGTTTGGTGCAGCTTATTTGTATGTGAAGAGCCGCGACATCAACTCGGTTGAAAAACTTGCTGGCAAAAAGATTGCCTCCTTCGACTATGACTCGGCACAGAAGCAGATGATCTCCAAGGTGGGTGCGTCCCCCGTGTCCGCAGACATCTCCAACTTTGGCGCCAAGTTCAACAACGGCTCTGTGGATATTATTGCGGCGCCTGCGGCGGCTTACAAACCATTGGAACTGTACAAAGGCCTGGGTGACAAGGGCGCGATTGTTCGCTTCCCAGTGGCCCTGCTCACCTACCAAGTGATCGTGAACAAGTCCAAGTTCCCTGAAGGATTTGCGCAAAAGTCCCGCGACTACTGGGCCAAGAAGTATCCCGCTGGCATGCAGATCATTAAAAACGCTGAAAAAGGCATCCCTGCCGGTGCCTGGATGGACATTCCAGCAGCCGACGCGGTGAAGTACACCATCCTGTTGCGCGAGTCTCGCGTTGACTTGGCCAAAGCCGGTTCTTATGACCCCAAAGCCTTGAACATCATGAAGCAGATTCGCTGCGGCGTTAACCGTGCAGATTCTGAGTGCGCAACAAAGACTGAACTGTAATGGGTGTTGAATGGGGCAGCATGGGCTGCGCCATTCATGCCTTGCAGTGAGGGGGCCTTCTAGTTGGCCCCTTTTTATTACCTGTACTACGATTTATTCGAAATCCAGCGCATTTATTGCGCGCTGAAAAGGATCCATCATGCAGAGTGCCTCCGGTAAAAAGTGGATTGGCCGTTCCCCATCCGAATGGTTGTCCAGTCTTCCGATTTTTTCACTGCTCTTGCTTACCCTGATCATCGGCACCGGTGAGATGGTGCATGGGCAACTGCTGCGTTTGGGCGAGCGCATGTTCGGCGATCCCCAAAACCAGATTCAATACTTCTTGCTGCGTGCAGACCCGGAAAAGCCCACCTGCGACCCCAATCCAGACATTGATGCCTTGGTGGCCAAGCAAGTGGCCGATGCAGAAAGTGCGCCCAAGTCCGATCTGGACTTGCTGTTTGGCGACTCTGCAATCGACCCCAACGAAATCCGCATGTCCCTGGAGGCAGCGCGTGACCAGTGCAAAGACCGCTTTGATCTGTATGAGCGTGTGAGTGGTGCCATCTCTCCCGAAGTCAAAATGTTCCGGGAAATTGAGACTGGCTTTTTTGGCATCTTCAAGTTTGGTACCGAAAACCGCCCCCTGATCCTCTTGATCATGGTGGCCATTGCCGCGGTGACCACCACCCTGAGCTACCACCACATCAGCCTGCGCCCACCGCGCTACAAAAAAGATTTCCAGGTTTATTCGCTGGCCATGCTGGGCGCCAACCTGTTGATGACCATTTCCAGTGCGTATTACCTCAAGCTGCAATACGACTCCGGCGTGGCTGTTGAAAATCCCCTCATCAGCTTCATCAGCATCGCTTTGTTCGCCGGGCTTTCGTACATCAGCCTGCGTGATGTGCTCAAAATTCCAGCCCACGCAGAAGAGGGCGGCAGCTATGGCCTGGGTCTTCTGAGCATTCCGCTTTATGCATTCATGGCATTGAATGCGGGCATCAGCTTTTTCATGGACGATTACCTGGCAGGTTTGGCCATTTATTTTGGTCAAATCACCGAGTTGTCTAGCATCTTCCTGAACCTGGCGCTCTACCTTTGGGCCGGTATGCTGCTCAAGCAAACCCGCATGGTGCAATTGTTCATGGACGTGTTGCGTCCATGGAAGCTGCCGCCCGAGGTGTTCACCTGGATTGTGTTGTTGGCTGCGGCCATTCCTACTGCCTACACAGGCGCCTCCGGTGTGTTCGTGATTGCAGCCGGTGCCATTGTGTATCGTGAGGTGTTGGCCGCAGGCGCACGCCGCCACTTTGCGCTGGCCGCGGCGGCCATGTCTGGCTCCTTGGGCGTGGTGTTGCGCCCCTGCTTGCTGATTGTGGTGATCGCTGCGCTCAACAAAGAAGTGACCACCAGTGAGTTGTATGGCTGGGGCTTGTTTGTGTTCATCCTCACGTCCACGCTGTTCATGATCATCGCACTCCTGAAGGCTGAGGGTCGGGTCACTGAACGCGCCAAGGCCAAGGAGGCACTGCCACAGTCCTTGCGCGCATTGGTGCCCGTGTCGCCTTACATTTTGATCATGCTGCTGGTGGTTTTTGGTTACGAATACCTGCTGGACACCAAGCTCGACGAGTTCACAGCCCCAGTGATGTTGCCCGTGATCATGTTGTTCGTGATCATCTTTGACAAGCTCCGTGGTGGCCCCACCAAAGTGGGTGGCGATACCCCCGCCGAGAAAAAGCAGAACCAAGGCTTGGAATACGCCGTGCGTGCTGCAACCACTGAGACAATTGGTCACATCGGCGCACTGATCATGCTCATGGCCCTGTCCATCAGCGTGGGTGGCATGATTGAGCGTTCCGGCATCATGGGTCTTGTGCCTGCCGACATGGGCAGCATCTGGATGGCGCTTACCCTCCTGATGATTCTCATGATTTTCATCGGCATGGTGATGGATCCCTTCGGTGCGGTGATTTTGGTGTCTGCAACGGTAGCACCCGTGGCTTACAGCAATGGCATTCACCCCGTGCACTTCTGGATGATTGTGGTCACCGCATTCGAATTGGGCTACCTGTCGCCGCCTGTGGCGCTTAACCAGCTGCTTGCACGCCAGGTGGTTGGGGAGGCCGAGATGGACAAAGCCGCCGAAGAGACCAAGCATCGCCCCTTCTACTACCGCTACGAGCGTTGGTTGTTGCCGGTGTACACCCTCTTCATTGGCTTGTTGATCGTGACTTACGGTGGTCAAGCGTTGATCAACAACGCCGAGAAGCTGCAGCCTGTCAGCCACTTCTTGGGCTTGGATGCACTGCGGCCTGCCGTGTTGGACCAAACACCAGCGGCGCCAGAGGCACCCGCTGCACAGCCTGAAGCTGCGCCTGCGGACGCTGTGCCTGCCCCGGACGCCAGCGATGTGTTGGGTGCCGATCCCGCTGCAGCCCCAGCCGCAGATGATCTGTTGGGTGCCGCTTCACCGCCCGCCGCAGCGCCAGCAGCGCCTGCCCAGGCAGACCCTGCTGTTGCTCAAGGAGAGATCACAGAGATGGTGAGCAACTGGGCGGCCGCTTGGAGTGCGCGCGACGTGGAAGGCTATTTGAGCTTTTACTCCGCAAACTTTGAACTGCCAGGTCAGTTGAGTCGCGAGCAGTGGGAAGGCCAACGCCGGGCGCGCATTGTGGGCAAGAAAAACATTGAGGTGGACACCAGCAACCTGGATGTGCAGGTCAATGGAGACACGGCCACCGTGGCGTTTGACCAAACCTACAAAGCAGACAGTTACAAAGACAACGTTCGCAAAACCATGCGCCTTGCCAAAGAGGGTGGACGCTGGAAAATTTTGACGGAACAGGCCAATTGACCAAAATCTGGCAACAACAAAAAAGCCCCTCGACTCGAGGGGCTTTTTTTTGGTCCCCCCGACAGGAATCGAACCTGTATCTAGCGCTTAGGAGGCGCTCGTTCTATCCATTGAACTACGGCGGGTTGTCGGCATTTTACACCGGCTCTTCGGCAAGGCATCTCGCTCACGGGTGCCGAATTCGTAAAAATTCACATGCCCCCACTTCTGTTTTTATAAAAATTCAAATTCAAGGGAGGGGTTAACTCTTAAAAGTCTATATAAAACAGCTGCTTATGTTTTTTTGCCGGGTGGCACAGTGCCTGCAAATCATGTCAGTACACACACTCTGATCGCGAGGCTTCCATGATTGCTCAGCACCACAACGCCGACTCCATCCAAGTTAATCTTTCCCTTGATGGTGAGTTGACTCCACTGAGCGCCCAGCAGCTCAAGGCCCTGGAACACTTGCTGAAATCGCAGCAGAGCCGTCTTACACACTTTGTTCGCAAGCACTTGCGTCGAGAAGACCATGTGGACGATCTTGTTCAGCAAACCCATTTGGCAGCGTTTCGCAATTGGAATAAGTTCCGTGGAGACTCCAAGCCCGAGACTTGGTTGTTTGGAATTGCATTGAATCTTGTCAAGAATTTCCGCTACCGCGACAACAGCTATCGCTATCAAAATGAGGATTTTGAAGAACAGCTGGTTGCGCTTCCTGCAGATTCCAGCTACGAGCCAGAAGAGCAGCTCCTGCGGCAAGAACGGATTGCATGCCTCAAACAGGCGATTGACCACCTGCCAGGCAAAATGCAACACGTGGTTCAATTGGTATTGCTCGAAGGATTGACTTATCAAGACGCTGCTGCAGAGCTGGACTTGCCGATAGGCACCGTTCGTTCTCGCCTCTCCCGGGCCAGGGACATGTTGCGCTTGGAGGTGTCCAACCCCACCAATGATTAACACCAAACGGTGAGCACAGCAGGCTTGGTAAGATCCAAAATGGGCAATCGATTCCACACAAATCCTTTGCCTTACAGGATCCATATTCATGCACCAACTCACCCTGTGCATCCAGTCCCCAGAGTTGAAGAGTCGTTTGCGTGCGGCGGCCATGCTGATGCAGGCCACTTTGCAAGAGCTAAGCCTAGAGCGCTTGCTCGAGAAGGGGCCCAGCCCGGGGCATTGGCTGTTGCTGGATCACGATCTAGAGACCATTGGACGTGTGATTCGGGCGTACCAAGCCATTGGTTTGAGACCGGACAGCCATGTCATTCGGTTTATTGATCAGCCTTGGCAAGATTACGTTTATCACGACATTCCGATTTTTGCATCCATGGTGGTGCCGCCAGACCCTTTGGCCGCGATGCAAATTCTTGAGCGTTTGATGCGAACCAAGCCGCTTGATTTCTCCAAGCCAGACAACTGCAAAGTGGATCAGTCAGATCCTTTTGCGCCCCATTTTTGTAACAGCCCCCCCATGAAGCTCGCCCTGGCACATCTTCAAAAGCTGAAAGCCTTGCCTGTGGACACGGTGTTGCTGGGGCCCACTGGCGCTGGCAAAGACACCGCCGCACGTTGGTTACACAACCAGTCCGGACTGCAAGGCGATTTTGTGCATGTCAATTGCGCTGCGTTGCCAGAACAATTGTTTGAAGCGGAGCTGTTTGGGGCAGAAGCGGGGGCTTACACCGGCGCACAAAAAAGCAGGACCGGAAAACTGGAGCAGGCCAATGACGGTACGCTCTACCTCGATGAAATCGACAGTCTGTCGCTTGCCTGTCAAGCCAAGTTGCTCACGGCGCTCCAATACCGCGGTGCGAGCCGTTTGGGCGGCAATCGCTTCTACAGTGTGAATGTGCGTGTCATTGCCTCGACCAAGCAGTCATTTCCAGCGCTCGTTGCGCAAGGGCTGTTCCGGGAGGATTTGCATTACCGGCTTAGCGTGACCCAGGTGGTAATTCCTGCCCTCAAGGATCGTTTGGAAGACATACTCCCTTTGTACAAACATTTTTTGCAGGAAGCCTGCACACGTTTTAGATTGCCTGTCCCCGATCTGTCGCAAGACGATTGTGACGAACTGCTGAGTTCCCCTTGGGGGGGCAATGTCCGCGAGCTGCAAGCGGTTGCGCAACGCCAGGCCATGGGCCTAGAGACCCCGAGTCAACGTGCCGATCGGCTGTTGGAGCGCAACACCGTTGGCACAAACTTGCGACAACGCCTCATGGCCTACGAGCGCGCAGTCATCCATCACACCTTGGCACAGTGCGGCGGCTGTGCGAAGTCTGCCTGCCGAACTTTGGGAATCCCGTTGCACTCTTTGTACTATCGTTTAAAGCGCCTGGATGATGAAAATACCGTGAACCTTGAGCCAGAAAGTGCCACTCAAATAAAAGACGTTTGAGGACAAATTTATTCATGACTCCAAGCAACAGCATATCAACCCATGGCAATCTGTCTGGCAACCCAGCTGCACAGGGTGCATCACTCGCGCTGGCAACATTTCGCGCCAACCTCGCGCTTTTAAATCAACGCCCACTTCAAATGAAGTCCGGCACGCTTCCACCGGGGCCAACTCAGTCCAAGGTTGCTCAAATCACCAGTGACACAGCGAGCTTGGCCGTCACGGCCATCCGTTCCTGATCTCGACCATGACAGGCGATCTCGTGATTGAAGAGCAGATGCTGCCGGATCTCGGCTGCATCGCTTTGTCATCGGCCAAACACCTTGACCAAACCGTTTACTGCGCCAAGCTCCACCTCAATGCATATCAAAGCAATTGCCTGTCGCAATGGCTCTCCATGCGTTGGTCGGTTTCTGCGCTCAAGGGGAGTAGCCTTGTGTTGGGTGAAGATGCTAGGCTGCTTGTCCACGTGCCTTTGTTGAACATGCCAAGCGGCATCGACAGTGATGAAGCCGCAACCACTCAATTCCAGCTTTGGCGGGATCAGCTACAGCAACAAATGACTTTCTACATTCAAGCGCATGCCTAATGTTTGAGTGCAGTGATTGCTTCAAGCCATGCCGTTGCGCATTTGCAAATAAGTTTGTTTGAATGCAAAAGCGAAATTCACAAACTCATGAAACACGGTGTCTGTGGGCTTGTCTGCGCGAAGGTGCACCAAATCTCTCACCACGCGCAAACAATTGTCGTACTCTGAGATGGCAAGGCTGCAATCTTCAGGCACATCCCCTGCAATTTCGCTATAAATTTGCATGGCTTTGCGCAGCTGCGATTCTTGCACTTGCAGAGATTTGCCCAACACACACAGTCGAGTGCTTAATCTGCAGGCTTCATGTGGATCACCGTGCAGTTCCACAGTGAATTGACGCTCAAACTCAATTCGGTATCCCGATGTTTCCGCGGCAGGCTCCAGCATATCGGTACTCAAACCCAAGGCCTGCAGTACATCATTCATGCTGTGGTGGAAGTCGGGTGTCTTGCTCATCAGTCCATGTACAAATCGTAAATTGATTTCAATTGAGACCGAGACCTGGAGATTCGTGATCGAACTGTGCCGATTGGTATGCCCAGTGTGTCTGCCGCCTCTTGATATGAAAGACCGTTTTGAACAACCAGCAGCAAGGTGTCTTTCAGGTCGGTTGGCAATTTTTGAATTGCCGACTCCAGCTTGATGCTGAACTCATTTTTCATGCAATGCTGCATGGGGTCAGAGCCCTCAGCCTGTTCAAGTTCCAGTTCTTCATCGGAGGTGAAATGGAACTTGTACTGAGGCGACCGTCGTGCGGTGTTGCGGATGATGTTTAAGGCAATACCAAACAGCCAAGTGGCGCGTTTTGCGTCGCCTCTAAAACTGTCCCAGCAGCAATAGGCCTCGATCAGGGTTTGCTGAAAAACATCTTCCACTGCGTTTTCATCTCGGAAGTGCTTGATGATGAAGTTGCGCAAACGTTTTTCCTGCTTTGCAACCAGCAACTCAAACTCTGTGCGTGTGGCCTGTTGCTTCTGGGTGTTGAAGCGCTGCACCGCGGTGATTTTGAGGGTGGTGGCTACAGGTTTCATGGCGAGCCTCTCAGCTTGAAACGGCAGTGGATTCATTGGGCGGACTCAGCTTGGGTGTTTGAACGATTCAGGGTAACAACCTACTTGGAAACTCCAAAAAGGTGTCATCACCCCGAGGTAGCTTTGGTGACGCTGCCGTACCCCGCTCACACTGATCTACCTGTGATGTAGGTGTGTGCGCCTCAGTCGATGGTTCCATGCGCACAAAGATCAGGACGGATTTGTTGGTATCATCAAGAGCATTCACTTACACAAACATCTGCGCCATGAGCAACCAGTATCAAGAGTCGTCTATCCGTGTTCTGAAGGGTTTGGAGCCAGTCAAGCAGCGCCCTGGCATGTACACCCGCACGGATTGCCCGTTGCACATTATTCAAGAAGTGATCGACAACGCAGCCGACGAGGCCTTGGGAGGTTTTGGCGGCAAAATTACAGTCACGCTGCATGCGGACGGAAGTGTGTCAGTTCAAGATGAAGGGCGGGGCATTCCCATCGGGCTGCACCCAGAAGAAAAAGTGCCCGTGATTGAACTGGTCTTCACCAGACTCCACGCGGGTGGCAAGTTCAACAAGGCCGATGGCGGCGCCTATCGTTTTTCTGGTGGGTTGCACGGGGTGGGGGTTTCTGTGACCAATGCATTGGCCACTCGCCTGGAAGTCACTGCGGTGCGTGACAAACAAGTGGGCACCATGGCGTTTTCTGGTGGCGATGTGATTGAAAAGTTGAAAGTTCGCCCACAAACCAGTTCAGATCCCAAAAAGGGCACCACCGTGCGTGTTTGGCCTGATGCGAAGTATTTTGATTCTCCCCAACTGCCCTTGGCAGAGTTGGATCGCCTGCTGCGCAGCAAGGCGGTGTTGCTCAAAGGTGTGGAGGTGGTCTTGGTCACCGAGAAAACTGGTGAAGCCAAGCGCTGGAAGTTTGACGACGGTTTGCGTGGGTTTTTAAAGGAGGAGTTGCTGGACAGGGAGTTGGTTGCCCCCATGTTCAGTGGCGACCTGAGCGTGGATGTGTTGCGCGATGAAGGCTTTGCCGAAGGCGAAGGCGCCGCCTGGGCTTTGGCTTTTGTGGCTGAGGGTGCGCCGGTGCGTGAGAGTTATGTGAACCTCATCCCCACGCCTGCGGGCGGCACACATGAGTCGGGCCTGCGCGAGGCCGTGTTCCAGGCCATCAAGCTGTTTTGCGAATTACACTCGCTCATGCCCAAAGGCATCAAGTTGATGCCTGACGATATTTTTTCAAAGGCCAATTTCGTCTTGTCGGCCAAAGTGCTGGACCCGCAGTTTCAGGGGCAAATCAAGGAGCGTTTAAACAGCCGGGATGCCGTGCGTTTGGTGTCTTCTTTGGTTCGCCCTGCCTTTGAGTTGTGGCTTAACCAGCACATTGAAGATGGCAAAAAGATTGCGGAGTTGGCCATCAAACAGGCGCAGGCACGCTCCCGCGCTGCGCAAAAAGTTGAAAAGAGAAAAAGCTCCTCTGTGGCCATTTTGCCGGGCAAGCTCACCGACTGTGAAAGCACCGACATTGCCCTGAACGAGGTGTTTTTGGTGGAGGGCGACTCGGCGGGAGGCTCAGCCAAAATGGGGCGAGACAAAGAGTTTCAAGCGGTGCTCCCTTTGCGCGGCAAGGTCCTCAACGCTTGGGAGACCGACAAAGACCGCTTGTTTGCCAATCAGGAAATTCATGACATATCGGTGGCCATTGGCGTGGACCCCCATGGCCCGGCCGACACGCCCGATTTGACCGGTTTGCGTTACGGGAAAATTTGCATCTTGTCTGATGCCGATGTGGACGGCTCGCACATCCAGGTGCTTTTGCTCACCTTGTTTTATAAGCACTTTCCTGCGCTGATCCGCAATCGAAATGTGTTTGTGGCGCGCCCGCCGCTGTTCCGGGTGGATGTGCCTGCCATGGGCAAAAAGCCGGCACGCAAATTGTATTGTTTGGACGATGCCGAACTGTATGCCGTTCAGGACAAGCTCGCCAAAGAGGGCGTGAAAGAGGCCAACATCAAAATCAGCCGTTTCAAGGGCCTGGGCGAAATGAATGCAGAACAGCTTTGGGAAACCACCCTGAATCCGGACACCCGCCGCCTCTTGCCTGTCACCTTGGGCGAGTTGGACCTGGACCAAACCAACGCCATGATGCACATGTTGATGGGGCGCAGTGAGAGTGGTGCACGCCGCACGTGGCTGGAAGAAAAGGGCAACTTGGTGGAAGTGGACATTTAAGCGGGCTCTTTAACGAAAGTCCCGCGAGCCTGCCTTGAGTTCGGCCAGCAGGTGGGTGTAATCCACCAGCCTGCGGGCCACCAAGTTGCACACCTCCCCCTCGCGTTGCCAAATGCCAAACACCCCCATGATTTGCGCGGTGCGCAGCACATGGCGCTGTTGTTCCGCCAGGCTGTTCCACACGATCACATTCACATGGCCTGTTTCATCTTCCAGGTTTAAAAACACAGTGCCATGGGCTGTGGCAGGGCGCTGGCGGTGGGTCACCAGCCCACACGCGCGAGCCAGTCGGCCATGGGGGAAGTTTTTCAGCACCTGCACAGGTTGAATTTTGAATTGCGCCAGTTGTGGGCGGATAAAGCGCACCGGGTGGTGTTCGATGCTGGCACCGACGCTGCGAAAGTCGGCAAGCATATCCTCCAGAGCGGTCGGGGCGTGCAAGGCGATGGCGCTCTCCTCATGGCGGGTGTGCTGTAAAAGGTCTTTGTCCAGCACCACACCGGCGCTGTGCCAGGCCGCTTGGCGTCGGTGCCCGCTGATGCTTTTCAGCGCATTCGCATCGGCCAGCGCCTGCAGGTCTTTGCGGTGGAGTTGCGCGCGTTTTGCAAGGTCTTCAAGGCTTTCAAAATCTCGATTGACTCTGCTTTCTACCACACGAATTGCTCCCTGCCTGCTCAAGCCCTGAACATGCTGCAAACCCAGGCGCACCGGCAGCAGGGCAGACGGTGTGCGGCTCGCATGATTCTCCAGCGGGCTGGCAATCTCCAGCACAGTGTTCACTTGGCTGTGTGCAACATCCACAGGCAACACCTGCACACCATGCGCCTGGGCATCTTGAATCAATTGCGAAGGCGCATAAAAGCCCATGGGTTGTGCATTGAGCAGCCCACACAAAAACGCATCCGGGTGGTGGCACTTCAACCAGGCAGATGCATACACCAGCAGAGCAAAACTGGCGGCATGGCTCTCTGGAAACCCATACTCACCAAACCCCTCAATTTGACGGAATATGCGCTCGGCAAACGATTGCTCATAGCCCCTGCTGACCATGCCATGCACCACACGTTCATAAAACTGGTGAAGGTTGCCTTTGCGTTTCCAGGCTGCCATGCCCCGGCGCAACTGGTCGGCTTCACCTGGTGTAAAACCAGCGGCCAGTATGGCGATTTGCATCACCTGCTCCTGAAAAATTGGCACGCCAAGGGTTCGGCCCAGGGCTGTTCGCAGGGCCTCGGAGGGGTAAGTCACCGCGTCCGGGTTGTCACGTGCCTTCAAGTAGGGGTGAACCATGCCACCCTGAATGGGGCCAGGGCGCACAATGGCCACCTGCACCACCA
>DASUDK010000012.1:0-10224 GCA_036275655.1 Limnobacter sp.
CCAGCAGAGGCGCCGATTAACCTGGATGATCTTGAATCGCGTGCCATTCAGGAGGCTCTGGAAACTTGCCGTGGCAATGTGAGCGCAGCAGCCCGGATGCTTGGCATTTCTCGCAACACCATCTACCGACGACTCAATGGCAAGTAGCCTCGCTACTGTTCATTGATTAAAGCAACTCGCTCAAACAAAGCCACCCTCGCACGGTGGCTTTTTTTGTAGCAACGGTTTGCACAGGTGTCACAAAAGTGACATGCCGCTGTACCAACCCTACGCATTTTTGCTCCAAAGCGGATCGTGTGACGCGTCTGGACGTGGTTTTCAATCGCATGCGGTATTTACCGACACAACGATAATTTTTGTTATAAATCAACTACTTACGCACTGGCACGCCTTTTGCCCTAGTCCCCTCCAAGTCAGCCAGCAACTCTGCGGCAGGTTGGCGAGCTTTAGAAGACAAACAAGCAACAACCTTTAAAACTAAAACTGGAGGGTTGATCTCATGATCAGCAAAAAATTAGTAGCAGCTTCCATCTTGGCAGCAATGGGGACTTCGGCTCACGCCATCGGATTCAAGGCCGGTGATTGGGAGATGGACATTTCCGGATCCATTAACGCGTACTACACGTCTACAAGCTGCGACAGCTTTGGTTCTGGCGGCGCAGGCTTGGTCACTGCAAATGCCACAGCCCTCAACGTGTGTGGCAGCATTGGCACAGCCGGCCAAGACTCCAACAACGTGCAAAACGGTTTGTTGCCAGGCTTCATCATTTTCACGGCAAAGACCAAACAAAATGGTTACGACATCAGCGGTACCATTTCAATCGATCCAGGCACTTCCAACGACAACGGCTTGACCTCTGGCGGTCGCGGCCAATTGGTGGGCGACAACCGACGCGTATTCTTGACATTCGGCAACTCAGAGATGGGTACCTTCAAGTTTGGTCGTGACATCGGTCTGTTCGGGCAAAACGCAATTCTGAACGACATGTCTCTGGTTGCGGTGGGCGGCGGCGCTGGCACAAACGGCGGCATCAACACCACCCTGGGCGGTATTGGTCAAGGCTACATCTACACGCAATTTCAGCCACAGATCACCTACACCACCCCCGATCTTGGTGGTCTTAGCCTCAGCGGCGGTGTATTTCAACCCATCCAGGGAACCACTGCAATCGGCGCCAATGGCTCGCGTGATGCAGGCTTCCAAGGTCTAGCAAGCTACAGCCTGGGCAGCACCGGAAAAATGTGGGCAGCCATGGTTCAACAGAGCCGCGACACCACCGCCAATCAGTCCGACATCACCGGCTTTGAAGTGGGTACAGCACTCAACTTCGGCGCGCTGGGCCTGACTGGCAACTATTTCTCTGGTGAAGGCCTGGGTACAGCACTCATCGGACTGGGTGGCGCAGACGCACAAGGCCAGGAACGTGATTCACAGGGCTACATGCTCCAAGCCACCTACAAGGTGGGCAACACCAAGTTTGGCGTCAATTACGGCGTATCGTCTTTGGACGCCACCGCGAACGACACAAACACTGCCAACGGCATTCTGGATGAAAACCAGCAACTGGTGCTGGGCGTGTACCACAACCTCACACCCAGCCTGATCATTGCAGGTGAATACATCAACAACACCATGAAGTTCCAGCGCACCACGGCCACAGCGATTGACGCAGAGTCAGACACCATCGCAATCGGTGCCATCCTGTTCTTCTAATCGTTAACCACCCTCCGTTAACGATTTGCCCCAAGGCGCGGACCCACAAGGTTCGCGCCTTTTTGCTGGGCTGTACCAAATTGCAACACCCCTGCACCACGCATCAATCGCCCGCCAACATTGAAAGTCCAAGTCCAGGACTGTTCATCACGAAAAGAGCAACCACGGCACGCATCTTGCTGATAAATGCAAGAGAACACATCACATGGCGCGCAGTGCTGGCGTCGGGTTCTTCAACCGAAGCCCCTTGGGCTGGTATTTTTAAAAAGCAATAGGAGGATATTTCATGCAGTGGACCACACCATCATTTGTTGACATGCGTTTCGGCTTCGAAATCACCATGTACATCGCAAACCGTTGATATTGACGGCAAGCACAACCCCGAACAGCCCGAAGGCTGGCGGGGTTTTTTTTACCCCAAAACAAAAGCAATCATGAAAATCAAAGTTCTGGGCTCGGCTGCTGGCGGGGGCTACCCGCAATGGAACTGCAACTGCAAAAACTGTCAGGCGGTGCGCTTGGGTGCTCCAGGCTACAAAGCGCGCACGCAATCGTCGATTGCCATTTCGGATGGCTCAGCCAACTGGATATTGGTGAATGCATCGCCAGATTTGCTCACACAGATTAAAAACACGCCAGAACTGCAACCCAACCGAGGGCCAAGAGACACGGGCATCGCCGCAGTGATCCTGATGGACGCACAAATTGACCACACCACCGGTTTGCTGATGATGCGGGAGGGCAAAACCCCCATGCGCCTGTACACCACACCGGCCGTGTGGGAAGACCTCACCAACGGGTTGCCCTTGGTGCCCACCCTGGGATTTTACTGCGGGGTGAAGTGGACCCCCTTGTGCACCGAATGCGATGAGCCATTCAGCATTGCCCCCATGGACACCATCAAAATCA
Organism: Limnobacter sp.; assembly: GCA_036275655.1. Taxonomy (GTDB): domain Bacteria; phylum Pseudomonadota; class Gammaproteobacteria; order Burkholderiales; family Burkholderiaceae_B; genus Limnobacter. The sequence goes on from DASUDK010000012.1 coordinate 2,624, forward strand.
AATCCATCCCGCTGGTGAGCAAGGCACCGCCCTACTCACCCAGCCGCTACGCACAGCGCCGTGGCGACAACATTGGCCTGTTGATCGAAGATGAAAAAACCGGCAAAAAAGTGTTCTACGCCCCAGGGCTGGAGGAAATCACCCCCCACTTGCTGCCCTACATGCTGGAGGCCGACGTGCTGATGGTCGATGGCACTTTTTGGAGCGAAGATGAAATGGTGGCGCAGGGATTCTCAAACAAAATGGCCGCCGACATGGGCCACCTGCCTCAGAGCGACAAACCAGGCAAACCCGGCAGCGGCATGATCAGCCAGCTCAAACAATTCAAACACCAGCGAAAGGTGCTCATCCACATCAACAACACCAATCCGATATTGTACGAATACGGCGACGAACGCGCCCATCTCACCAATGAAGGCATCGAGGTGTCGTATGACGGCATGGAGATCATTGCATGAGTGGCAAACCTTGGAGCAAAAAAGAATTTGAAGCACAATTGCGCGCCAAGGGCGATCGCTACCACATCCACCACCCTTTCAACGTCAAGATGCGTGAAGGCAAACTCAGCCGGGAGCAGTTGAGGGGCTGGGTGGCCAACCGGTTTTACTACCAACTGATGATCCCGCAAAAAGACGCCGCGGTGCTGTCCAACTGCGATTGCCGGGAAACACGGCGTCGCTGGGTGTTGCGCATTCTTGACCACGATGGCTGGGAAGACAATGCCGGTGGCATCGAAGCCTGGAGCCGCTTGGGCCAAGCCGTGGGCATACCCAGAGACGAATTGTGGAGCTTAAAGCATGTGCTGCCGAGCGTAAAATTTGCCGTGGACGCGTATGTGAATTTTGCGCGTCACGCCCCTTGGCAAGAGGCCGTTTGCTCCTCCCTCACCGAAATGTTTGCACCCGAGATTCACAAGCAGCGCCTGGCCAATTGGCCCAAAGATTACAAATGGGTGAGCAGCGAGGGGCTTCAATACTTCCGCTCTCGCATCAGCCTTGCACAGCGCGATGTGGAACACGGGCTGGAGGTCACACTGCAACACTTCAAAACGCGTGCGCAGCAAGAACGTGCGCTGGAAATCCTTCAATTCAAATTGGATGTGCTGTGGAGCATGTCCGACGCAATCGCCTTGGCGTATCCTGACAAAAAAACAAAAAGCAAATCAACATGAGCGACCCCAATCCAAGCATTCCAGCGCACCCAAAATTAAACCCGCTGTTTCGCATGCAATACGAAGAAGCGCAAAAAACGCACGTGCTCCTTTACCCAGAGGGCATGGTCAAACTCAATCAGTCGGCCAGCGAAATTTTGCTGCTGTGTGACGGCACACGCAGCGTGGCGGACATTGTGAATGCTCTGGAAGCGAAGTTCAGCACACAAGGCCTTGAGGCAGACGTGCGAAGCATGCTGACCGAGGCTTGCCGCCGCAACTGGTTGTTGGCATGACGCCCAGCCCACGCCCGGCCGGTCCGCTTTGGCTACTCGCCGAGCTCACCTACCGCTGCCCGCTGCACTGTGTGTTTTGTTACAACCCGGTGGATTACAAACGCCACACCCATGAGCTGAGCACTGCACAATGGAAAGACACCATGCAGCAAGCGCGCGCCTTGGGTGCTGTGCAACTGGGCTTTTCGGGCGGCGAGCCTTTGTTGCGTGACGACCTGGAAGAACTGGTCGCCTATGGCCATGAATTGGGCTACTACACCAACCTGATCACATCGGGCATTGGGTTGAAACCCGTGCGCCTGGAGGCTTTGAAAGCAGCAGGGCTGGATCACATCCAGGTGAGTTTTCAAGACGCCACGCAGGCCGCCAATGACGCCTTGAGCGACACCAAAACCTTTGGAAAGAAACTCGAAATTGCCACCGCCGTGAAAGCGGCGGGTTGGCCCATGGTGTTGAATGTGGTGCTGCACCGGTTGAACCTGGACCACATCGATTCCATCATCGAGTTGGCGGTCAAACTGGGGGTGGAATACCTGGAACTGGCCAACACCCAATATTACGGCTGGGCCTTCCAAAACAAGGCCGCACTCATCCCCACCCATGCACAACTCAAACACGCAGAAGAACGCGTGGCCGCATGGCGCGAAAAGCTGGGCAACAGCATGCAACTGTTGTTTGTGGTGCCCGATTATTTTGAAACCACGCCAAAACCCTGCATGAGCGGCTGGGGCAATGTGTTTTTGAGCATCAGCCCAGACGGCACCGCCTTGCCCTGCCAAGCAGCGCGCATGTTGCCTGGGTTTGAATTCCCCAATGTGACCCAACACAGTGTGGAGCACATCTGGTTCGAAAGCGATGGATTCACGCGGTACCGGGGCGACGCCTGGATGAAAGACCCATGCCGCAGTTGCCCCGACAAAGCCAAGGATTATGGTGGTTGCAGATGCCAAGCCTACCTGCTCACAGGCGACGCCACACAGGCCGACCCAGTCTGCCACAAATCCCCTCACCACGAAAAAGTGGTGGCCTTTGTGGATGCAGCGCAGCGCCGTGACAATCCGGACAACTACCTCAAAGTGCAGAAAGAAAACCAGCAGGCCCAAGCGGCAACCGCCGAAGTGCCCGTGGTATGGTATCGCAGCGATCACAACTCCCTGCACTTGAGCAACGCCCATCTTGAACCCAAACCCAATTGACACAACCCGCCTGCGCGTTGAGAACGTTCACTTTTGCTGGGGCGAACACGCGGCGCTGCAAGGGGTGAACTTCGAACTCTTTGCTGGGGAAATGTTCGGCCTGCTCGGCCCCAATGGCGCGGGCAAAACCACACTCATCAGCCTGATTGCAGGCCTGATTCATCCCACTCAGGGTGATCTGACGGTGCAGGGATTCAACACACGCAGGCATGCTGCACTGGCGCGTAAAAATCTTGGATTCGTCTTTCAGTCGGTGTCGCTGGACCGCTTCATGACGGTGGAGCAAAACCTGCGCTTTGCTGCGGGTCTGCAGGGCATGAACGCGCGGCAAACCCAAGTCAACCTGGACCATCTGCTCACCGTGTTGCCCATACAGGCGCAGCTCAAGCGGCCAGCGGGCGCCTTATCAGGCGGCCAAAAACGCATGGTGGACATGGCTCGGGCACTGATTCACAAACCCAATGTGCTCATTCTGGACGAACCCACCACCGCCCTGGACGTGCCTGCCAAAAAGTTGGTTTGGGACACCCTCAAAACACTCCAAGCCATGGAGGGCCTGACCATCCTGGTGGCCACCCACCTCATGGATGAAGCCACCACCTGCGACCGCGTCGGGTTTTTAAACCAAAGCACCATGCAATGGACAGGCACCCCTGCCCAAGCGCTGGATGAGCTACCAGACCAACGGGTGAGCACCACACGCACTGCCACACTGGCCGACTGGTTTGTGTGGAAATTGGGAGAGACCACCCCATGCTGATGCAGTTTTACACCGCGGTGATTCACCGTGAAACCCAAAAGCTGCTCAAACAAAAAGACCGGCTTGCAGCCGCCATGGTGAGGCCCATGTTGTGGTTGTGGATTATTGGTGGCGGCATGCAGGCCCTGGCTGGGTTTGATTACACAGCTCGCCTCCTGCCAGGCATTGTGGGCATGACCCTCCTGTTTGGCGGCATGGTGGGGGGCTTGAGCATCGCGCTGGACAAAGACGCGGGCACCATGCGTTTGCTGGTGACCGCCCCCGTGCACACCGCCCATGTGATTGTGGCAAAAACCTTGGCGGCCGCCATTGCCGCCCTGGTGCAAATGGCGCTGCTTTTGTTGCTTTTGCTGGCGTTGGAAGGCCTTTACACCCTGATGTTGCCCCTGGGAATGGATGCCAGTGAAGCCATGCCCTGGCTGGGCCGAACGCTCTGGCCCGCCCCCTGGGTGTTGTTGCCCAGCGCACTGCTGGCCGCCTTGGCTTGCGCAGCACTGGGGGTGATGTGCGGCACGTTTGCAAAGAGCATCGACGGCTTTGCAGTGATGATGAATTTTGTGATCTTTCCAGTGTTCTTTTTCAGTGGTGCGCTCTACCCCATCGAGCCCATGCCAGCGCTTGCGCGTTGGGTGGCCCAACTCAATCCATTCAGCTATGCAGTCGACGTGCTGCGTGCCGCATTCAGCAGTCACCCAGAGTTTTCCAGTGGCCTCAACATCACGGTGCTCACCTGCAGCACGCTGCTGATGTTGTGCGTGGCCACCTGGCGATTTTCACGCAGCGGTGCATCGGTGCCCTTGAATCAAAACTAACTATAAATAGTATTTATAGTGTATTTTTTCTAATTATTTCTCGAACGGTCGTTCGTATTTTTACCTACAATCCTCCTCTGCAATCCAACCATTCTTAAAAACCGGACCTGCTGAGGAGCACATGAATATTTTCAAACCAGGCGCTTTGAGCGCCGCAATCGCGCTTTCCGTTTCCACCACCGCAGCACACGCTGCCGGTTTTGCCTTGCTGGAGCAAAATGCCAGCGGCGCAGGCGTGGCCTACGCTGGCAAAGCCGCCATCGGCGAAGACGCCAGTGCCGCGTGGTTCAACCCCGCCAGCATGAGCCGCCTGCAGGCTCGCCAAGTGATGCTGGGTGGCCACTACATCAAACTCAATGGGGACTTCAACAACGAAGGCACCACCACCCCTGCCGCGGTGGCCGGCACCCCAGGGCGCAATGTGGGTGACTTTGGCGCAGAGGGCTATGTGCCCAATTTCCATCTGGTTTTGCCGATCAACGGCCGGGTTCATGTTGGGCTGTCTGTGGCCACGCCCTTTGGCCTGAAAACCGACTATCAGCCCGACTGGGTTGGTCGATTCCAAGGCGTCACATCGGACATCAAATCCCTGAACATCAACCCATCGGTGGCATACAAACTCACCGAAGCCTGGTCGATTGGCGCTGGTGTGTCTGCACAAAAACTGGATGCAAAACTCAGCGCAGCCGCGGTGGTGGGTCCTGGTGCAGAATCACTGACCACGATTGCAGGCGACGGTTGGGGTTACGGGTTCAACCTGGGTGTGATGGGTCAAATCACGCCGACCACGCGCCTCGGTGTTGCCTACCGCTCCGCGATTGAACAAGACTTGGAAGGCAACGTCACATTCAGCGGCCCGGCCGCAGCCACACAGAACAGCGCGCTGGTGAGCAAAATCCGTTTGCCCTCCTCACTGAGCATTTCCAGCGTGACCGAGCTCAACCCGAAGTGGCAATTGCTGGCAGACGCCACCTGGACCGAGTGGAGCACCATTCAAAAATTGCAGTTTGACCGTGTGAATGCCAACGGAGCAGCAGCGCCTATTCCGGTTCAAGACTATGAATGGAAAAACAGCTGGCGCTTTGCCGTGGGCGGCATTTACAAATACAGCGACAGCATCAACCTGAAGGCTGGCGTGGCATACGACATCACGCCCGTGCCGGACGAGCGTCGCAAAGTGCGTTTGCCAGACGAGAACCGCATCACGCTGGCCCTGGGCTCGCAGTACAAGTTTGATCAACGCACCACTTTCGATGTGGCCTTTCAATATGTGATGCCAGACAAGGCCAAAGTAGACAGCACCGAGGGCGCTGGATTCACCCAAAGCCGGGTGTTGGGCACGGCCAAAGGCGATGCACTCATCGTGTCGGGTCAAGTGTCGTACAAGTTCTAATATAAAAAAAATGCCCGGCTCAAGGCCGGGCTGAAAAGACGCATTCGTTTAGGAGACTCACAAACCACTACAACTTTTTGCTGCACCCAATCTTTGCTGCAAAAAGGTCCCAAGGAGCAATTTGTTCAAGACGTCTGCGTCCATCAAGTTCCCTGCGGAGCAGGCAAGAAACTCGGGGGTGAAATGACAACAACTTACGAACTGCAGATACTGCTCTACTGCCACTACACGCCAGCCCCGTCAACCAAAACAGGGCTGGCGATTCTTCAAAAGCCGATTACTTCATCAGCTTGAATACCCACACTGAACCACCTTGTTCAAGGTAATTCACGCGCTTGGCCACATCACCGCCCCACAGGGGAACAGCACCGCCCCAGCCAGACACAACAGCCACGTATTGCTGGCCGTCTTTGCCTTTCCAGGTCACGGGAGGTGCAACCACGCCGGAGCCAGTCTGGAACTTCCATACTTCCTTACCGGTTTTGGCATCGGCCGCCTTCAGGAAGCCTTCTGGAGTACCCCAGAACACCAGGTTACCGCCAGTGGTCAGCACACCGCCCCACAGAGGCGCGTTGTTGGTGATTTCCCATTCGATCTTGCCAGTCTTGGGGTTCATCGCACGCAAGGCGCCGATGTAGTCAAAGCCAGGCAATGTCTTGATGGTGAAACCTGCGCCCAGGTAAGCAGCGCCTTTCTTGTAAGTGATTGGCTCGTTCCAAATTTCCATGCCCCACTCGTTGGCGGGAACATAGAACAGACCCGTGTCAGGGCTGTAAGCCATGGGTTGCTGGTTCTTGCCACCCAGGAAAGATGGTGCAGAGAACACCACCTCACCCTTCTTGCCGTCTTTGGCAGTGGGGTCGCCAGGGCGGTTGGCTGGGTCGAAAATCGGACGGCCTGTCTTCAGGTCCACGCCCTTGGCCCATGTGATTTTCTTCACGAACGGGAAGGCATTTTCCAGCTTGCCGGTTGCAGCGTCATTGATGTACATGAAGCCGTTGCGGTCGGCCTTGGCGCCAACACGCTTGCCGTTCAGGTCAAACGTCACAAACTCGTTCACGCCGTCATAGTCCCAACCGTCGTTTGGTGTGGACTGATAATGCCACTTGATCTGGCCGGTTTTTACGTCAATCGCGACAGTGGCTGTGGAGAACAGGTTGTCGCCTGGGCGCAGGTGGCTGTTCCAGGGTGCTGGGTTGCCAGTACCAAAATAAGCCAAGCCTGTCTTGCTGTCGTATGTGCCGCCCAGCCAAGTGGCTGCTCCACCGGTCTTCCACATGTCGCCTTTCCAAGTGGCGTTGGTGGTGCCGGAGATGCCGTTCTCAATGGCCTTGCCGTCTTTGTCATACTTGTAGCCCATGTGGCCTTCAACGGTGGGGCGCATCCACACCATCTGACCAGTCTTGGCATCGCGCGCTTCCACGCGGCCAACCACACCGAACTCACCACCCGACACACCAGTCAGCACCAAGCCGTTGGCAATGATCGGGGCGGCAGTGTTGGAATAGCCTGCAGCATAATCATCAATCTTGTCTTTCCACACCACTTTGCCGCTTTCCTGATCCAGAGCGATCAGCTGGGCGTCCAGGGTCGAGAAAATCACCAGGTTGTCATACAGTGCAGCACCGCGGTTCACCACGTCGCAGCAGGGCATGATGCCTTCTGGCAGGCGGTGCTCGTACTTCCACAGCTTTTCACCGGTTTGTGCATCCAGTGCGTAAATGCGTGAATACGAACCTGTCACAAACATCTTGCCGTTGTGAATCAGCGGCTGGCTTTCCTGGCCACGCTGCTTTTCACCACCGAACGAGAAGGACCAAGCTGGAACCAGCTTGCCAACGTTCGATACATTGATGTCTTTCAATGGGCTGTAACGCTGACCCTCTGTACCAATACCCCAGGACAACACATCGCCTGTGGATTTGGCATCGTTTTGAATCATTGCGTCTGTCACAGCGGCGGAAGCCACTGCAGGAACCGCCAGTGCTGTTGCT
>DASUDK010000013.1:0-2885 GCA_036275655.1 Limnobacter sp.
TCGGCCTGGTTTTTGGCCATTTCTTCAGCGGCCAGGCGTGCAATATTGAAGCTGCCAATCAGGTTGACCTGAATGGTTTTGGAAAAAGCCTCCAGCGGCAGGGCTTTGCTGTCGCGGTCGAGGGTTTTGCCAGCGGTGCCCACACCTGCGCAGTTAACGGCGATGTGCACCGCGCCAAATGCTTTCATGGTGGCGGCCATGCCAGCAGCGGCAGACTCGGCGTCGGCCACATTCACTTTTTGAAAAATCACTTGCCCAGGGTGCGCCGCGGCAACAGCCTCGCCAGCCTGTTCATTCATGTCAAACACGGCCACCTTGGCGCCGCGTGCCAGAAAGGCTTCCACCGTGGCCAAGCCCAGTCCAGACGCGCCACCTGTCACCACCGCAACAGCGTTTTGCAAATTCATGTCGAGTCTCCTTGTGAGTATTGAGTGTTTGTATACCCCAGAAGATAACCCAAATTACGGAAAAACAGCGGACCTTAGATGTAGAAATTTGAACGAACGTTCGTTTTTATTTTTCTGCTCTCACACTGGCATGGGCAAGAGTTCAATGCCCTCCAATTCGCGTGCGCTCACTTCCCGCATCACATCCACAAAATCGAGTGTGTAATGTTTGCTGGCCAAGCTCGCGGGCAAGGCAGCGTACAAGGTCGATTTCAAACCATGCTTGCCCAAGGGCACTTGCGCCACATACCCCTTGTCCACATAGCTTTTTACCGCCCAGGCTGGCAGGGCGCTCAGGCCGCGCTTGCTGGCAACCAACTGCAGCAGTGCGATGGTGAGCTCACTGTTGCGGCGAGTGTAGTCCACACCCGCAGGTTTCAGAAAATGCTTGACCACATCCAACATGTCATCAGGCACCGGGTAACTCAGCAGGGTTTGGCCCTTAAAATCGGATGGCCGCAAGTGGCTGCGCTGGGCCAATCGGGAGTCCACTGGCACCACACCCACCATGTCGTAACGAAAGAGCGGAAACACCGCCACGCCCTCCTCGGCCGGGTCTTCAGACACAATCGCCAACTCTGCATCACCCCGATGCAACAAGCCCACAGGGTCGGCATGGAATCCCGACACAATGTCCAGCTCCACCTCGGGCCAACGGGTGCGATACACATCCATGGAAGGCATCAACCAGTCAAAACACGTGTGGCATTCCACGGCCACACGCAAAGGCCCACTCGCCCCTTGCCGAAGCTGAACAATTTCAAGCTCCGCCAAATCCACCTGGGCTAGCACAACATCGGCCAACTGGAGCAACCTTTGCCCCAAGGGGCTGAAATGGGTGTTGCCGCCGCGCTTGTAAAGCAACTCCTCACCGTACCAATCCTGCAAGGCTTTCACTTGATGAGAAACCGCGCTTTGGGTGATGAACAGAACCTCTGCCGCACGGCTCACGCTGCCGGTGCTTGCAATGGCTTGCAAGGTGCGCAAATGACGCAGTTCAAGAATACTCTTTGACATGAATAACGCTCATGTTTTTACGGAAAATTATTCGTTTGAATAATACACCGCAAAGCACCACCATGACGCTTTCTTCGTTCAATTTATTCCGCACAGGCAGGCAACATGATCAAATCACACATCCTTGGGTTTCCCAGAATCGGCGAACAGCGCGAGCTTAAATTTGCCTTGGAGCGCCACTGGCGTGGCGAAATCGACGAAGCTGGCCTTCACCAAACGGCAGCCGCGCTGCGCACACGGCATTGGCAGTTCCAGATCGACAGCGGTTTGGACCACATCACCGTGGGTGATTTTTCTTACTACGACCTGATGGCTGACCACATCCAATTGCTGGGCTGCGAGCCAGAACGCTTTAAAAATTTGGACAGCCCCAGTGAACTGCAGCGTTACTTCACCATGGTGCGTGGCAAAGCCAGCGCGGGGTGTACACATTCAGAAACCTTTGCTCTGGAGATGACCAAGTGGTTTGACACCAACTACCACTACATGGTGCCAGAGTTCACAGAGCACACGCGCTTTGCGGCCAAACCAAACCGATTGCTGGCGCAGATTGACGAGGCCCAGCGACTGGGACACCCCTTGAAGGTGAGCCTGATTGGGCCGCTCACATTTTTGTACCTCGGCAAAAGCAAGCAAGCCGGCTTTGACACCCTGAACCTGCTGCCTCGCCTGTTGGATGCGTACGTGCAGGTGCTGCAAGCGGTGGCTGCGAAGGGCGTTCAATGGGTGCAAATCGATGAACCCATTCTGGGCCTGGACCTGCCTGGTGCTTGGGTGGCCACGCTCGAGAATACTTACTTACAACTCAAAAGCAGCAAACTAAAAATTTTGCTGGCAACCTACTTTGCCAGCACCCAGGGGCACACCAGCATTGTGTGTAAATTGCCTGTGGACGGCCTGCATGTGGATTGTGTGCGTGCGCCTGAAGACTTGCCCCTGGTTCTGGACTGGTTGCCCAACTACAAGGTGCTCTCGCTGGGGCTGGTGGATGGCCGCAATGTCTGGAAAACCGACCTGGAACAAGCAAAACACTTCATCGACCGGGCATTCGAGACAGGCAAGGGCGAGATCTGGATTGCGCCCAGCTGCTCCCTGCTGCACAGCCCTTACCGCTTCAGCAACGACCAAACCGTGCACCCCGATGTAAAACCCTGGCTGGCAGGTGCGCTGGAACGCCTGGATGAACTGCAATTGCTGAAAACCCACGCGCAAGCACAACTGGCAGGCAAAACCCTGGATGCGGCTAGCCAACTGGCTTGGCGCACACACCAAGCCCATGTGCACAACCGGGCCAACAGCCCCTTGCTGAATAACGCGGCAGTGAAAGCCCGATTGGCAGAATTGCCTGCCGATGCAGACCAACGGCACAAGCCTTTTGAGGCGCGGAAAACCGTGCAACGCGAACGGTTTAACTTGCCATTG
>DASUDK010000014.1:0-4215 GCA_036275655.1 Limnobacter sp.
GCAGGAGCGAATCACGCGCAATCACCACATGGTGTTGGTGGGTTTTTGGAATCACCCGCTGATAGTCGGGGAATTTGCCTTCCACCAGCTTGGTGATGAGCGTGATGTCTGAAAACGAGAACTTGGCTTGGTTGCTTGCCAAGTCGATGGTGACGGTGTCGTCCGTGTCGCTCAACAAACGGGACAACTCCAGCACTGTTTTTCTGGGAATGATCACCTCATGCTTGGTCATCCCGCCCTGGCCAGCCGCCTCGGCGTACGCCAGGCGGTGTCCATCGGTGGCCACAGCGCGCACGCAGCTGGTGTCAATCACCAGCAATACACCGTTCAAATAGTAGCGCAGGTCTTGCTGCGCCATGGAAAAGTGCACCATGCCCAACAGGTTTTTCAGCATTTTTTGGGGCAAGGTGACTTGGGTCACCCATTCTTTGGGCTCCTGCACCAACGGAAAATCTTCTGCAGGCAGGGTTTGCAGCGCAAAACGGCTTTTTTTGGCTTGCACCGACATTTTTTTGCCATCCAGCTTCACCACCACGTCCGAGTCATCGGGCAAAGAGCGAAGGATGTCCAGAAACTTGCGGGCAGCCACCGTGGTGGCCACTTCTTCTCCCCCTGCGCCCACGTCTGCCGAGGTTTGAATCTGCATTTCAATGTCTGAGGACAACAAAGTGAGCAATCCACCCTGCTTTTTCAGGAGGATGTTGGCCAACACGGGCAATGTGTTTCGGCGTTCCACAATGTTGCTGACGATCTGCAGTTTTCGAACCAATGCATCGCGTGAGCTTTGAATCAATTCCATTTAATATTTCCTTATAGGATTAGGTAATAGAGTAGACAACTTGTTGTGGATAACTCTATTTTTCCCTTTGTTTAAAGCTTCTTAGGTTCTTTTGAAACCCGTGTAAAACTGATCGAACTGTTTGGGCACACTGTGGATAACTTTTTCTGAATCCACGAGGTTCTTTTTTTTCTGTGGATAACTCGTGTCTTTATGCACCCGGCTTACACAGTTTTCCACAATTCTAAATCAACCCTTCAAGGTTTGGTCCAATACATGCAGCGCATGGTTGAGCTCCGCGGATTGATTGCGTAACTCCGTGATTTTGTTCACCGCGTGCAACACCGTGGTGTGGTCACGCCCGCCAAACAACTCGCCAATTTCCACGTAGCTTTTTTCTGTCAGTTCTTTGGCCAGGTACATCGCCACCTGCCTGGGCAGCACAATGTTGGCCTGTCTGCGCTTAGAAAACATGTCTGCCACTTTGATCTTGTAGTAATCGGCCACCGTTTTTTGAATGCTTTCAACCGACACTTGGCCATGATGCACAGAGATCATGTCGCGCAAGGCCTCTCGCACCAGGTCCATGGTGACGGTTTTGTTGTGGAAGCTTGCAAAGGCCATGATGCGCCGCAATGCCCCTTCCAGTTCGCGGATGTTGCTGCGCATGTGTTTGGCCACAAAAAACGCCACATCTTCCGAGAACTGGATTTTCTGTTGTTCGGCCTTTTTCAAGAGAATCGCCACCCGCATTTCCAGTTCGGGGGGTTCAATGGCCACGGTCAGCCCGCTGTTGAATCGGGAAATCAACCGGTCCTCAATGCCTTGAATATCTTTCGGGTAGGTGTCGCTGGTGATGATGATCTGTTTGCGCGCAGCAATCAGTTGTTCAAAAGCGTAGAAAAACTCTTCTTGGGTGCGACTTTTGCCTGCAAAAAACTGAATATCGTCAATCAGCAACAAGTCCAGCGAATAATAAGAGCGTTTGAAATCTTCAAAGGCCTTCTTTTGGTAAGCCTTGACCACGTCGCTTACATACTGTTCGGCATGGATATACCGAATTTGGGCGTTGGGGTTGGTCTCCAGCAGTTTGTTGCCAATCGAGTGGATCAAGTGGGTTTTTCCCAAACCCACTCCACCATATAAAAACAAGGGGTTGTAGCTCACACCCGGGTTGGACGCCACTTGCTCTGCCGCCGCCCTGGCCAACTGGTTGGCGCGACCCGACACAAAGTTTGAAAAACACAGGTCTCGGTTCAAGCGGCTGCGTTCGTACACGCTGGAGGCGATTTCTTCGCGGGCGAGGGCAGCCACTTTGGGTGCGCCTTGGGCTGCACTTGCTTCCTTGGTGGACGCTGGGCCACTTGCCCCCCCGCCTGTTGGTCTGGGTGCTGCTGGTGTGGCAGCTTTGGCAGCCACTTGCCACTGGATGGCAATGTCACATCCGAAAAATTCACTGGCCAACTCATTGAAGCGGCCGCCGTAATTGTTCAACACCCAGTCCAGTTTGAACCGGTTGGGCGCCGCCATAAAGAGGCTGGCCGTGTCTTCATCAAATTCCACCACCGTGAGGGGCTCGATCCACAATTTAACCTGTTGGGCAGGGATTTCCTTTTTGAGTGCCTCAACGCAGTGGTTCCAGAATTGATCAATCACGTTTGAACAGCCTTTTTGTTTCGGGGATTTGCTGGGGGGTGGTCTGTAGACGGCGCCTGCGAGGGTTCATTGTATCCAAACCCCCACGGATTGAGTGGGCAAGTGGGCCTGTTCCGGTGAACTTGCAGATTTTCCTAGGTTTTTTGCCAAAAAGCCTCTATAATTTCGGGTTCCCTGTACGCTTGTTTCAGGGGTTACCCTGTTTACACCCATTTTTGCTGAGTTTTCTGCCCAATTGTTCAAACAAGTGTTCAAGTGCGCGTGCAACGGTTTGCACCAACTTGCACTTTGACTGGGCCCGGGAAACTGGCTGAGGCTTGCCATGAAACGCACTTATCAACCTTCAAAAGTTCGCCGTCAAAGAACCCACGGCTTTTTGGTTCGTTCCCGCACCCGCGGTGGTCGCGCTGTTCTGCGTGCCCGTCGTGCCAAGGGTCGGGCCCGTCTGTCCGTTTGAGTGTAAGCAACTCCGGTTTGCCCGGCGGCTTGGTCATGCAAGCCATCGATCGGTCCAGCTCTTTTGGACCTTTGCTTAAAACCCGGCCGGTGGCCAAAACGGCGCGTTTAATGTTACACGCGTTGCCAACCAGCAGTGAAACAAGCAGTGGCGTCGCAATCGGAGTGCTTATTCCCAAGCGCCTTGCCAAGCGGGCGGTAGATCGCAACACGTTAAAACGGCTGGTCCGTCATGCGTGCCACGCCCAATTGGCAGACACCCACGGCCAATTTTTGGTTAGGCTCACAAAACCAGTGCTTGCCGTGGGTCACTCCGATCGAGCAGCATGGTGGACAGAAATTCGACAGCTTCTCAGCGCGGGTCTGCTCCAGATCAACCGAGCGCAAGCCGCGTCCAAACCCCAGTTGCCCGGGCAATTCTAGCCCTTGTCCGCGCGTATCAGCTGGCGGTCAGCCCCATGTTTCCGCCATCCTGCCGTTTTTACCCAAGCTGCTCAGAATACGCCCTCGATGCAGTTAAAATTCATGGCGCATTGCGGGGTTCCGCACTGGCGCTGGGCCGGGTGTGCCGATGCAACCCTTGGAACGCCGGGGGGTTTGACCCGGTGCCCGGCAGTCAACATGCCAATCAAGATTCACCCCTAACGAAGGATTTCAATGGAAACGCGTAGGCTCGTCCTGTTGATGATATTCAGCTTGTCTCTCATCATGCTTTGGGACAATTATCAGGCTTCTATTGGCAAGCCCACCCTGTTTGGTTTGCCTGCTGGCGCCACCACAGAACAGGCGGACACCAAGACTGCGGCCCAGGCTCCTGTAGCCAACGATTTGCCCAACGCGGCTGCAGCCCCTGGCGCAGATGTGCCAAGCCCAGTGCCAGTCAATGGCGAAGCACCTGCCGAGGTGGCCCCGGTTCCTCAAGCACAAACCATCACGGTCAACAATGGTGTGTTGGAGTTGCAGTTTTCAACGCAGGGTGCGCAACTTGTGGGATCCAAGCTTTTGCAGCATCCAGATGCCATCAACCCCGATTTGCCCACCCAGTTGTTTGAGCAATCCGCCAAACGGACCTACCTGGGCCAGGCGGGTGTGGTTGGGGTGGCTCAGGCACCCAACCATCGAACACTGTTTGAATTTGTTTCTGGCGGTACCACATTTGCGCCCGGTAGCAACAGCCTCAATTTGGTGTTCAAGGCAAGCAGTGGTGGTGTGGAGTCCACTTACACCTACACGGTTTACAAAGACCGCTACGACATTGATTTCAAACTGAGCACACGCAACCTGGGCGAAACCCCCATCAGCCCGAGTGCTTACCTGCAAATCAC
>DASUDK010000015.1:0-5755 GCA_036275655.1 Limnobacter sp.
TGTGTTTTGTAAGCAGTCTGAAACTAATTGTAGTGGTCCATTTTGGATTTGGCAAACACTTTCTTACCCACATTTTGTCCACAGGGTTATGCACTGTGCATAAGTTGTGGACAACGTTGGGAAAAGTCTTTCCACCCACCCAAACGGGTGCGGTGCAATAAAAAAGGCACCCTGGGGCGCCCTTTTACAGCAGCTCGTAAGTGTGGGGTTTGCGCAGGGTTTGCCAGTCGAAGAAGGGACCAGGATCGGTTTTGCGCGTGGGTGCTATCTCGCTGTGGGCCAGTGCATAACGCAGTGGATAACGTTGCCTTAACTCCGCCATGAGGCGGGTGAGGCTGGCGTACTGCGCCGCATCAAATGGGGTGTACACATCGCCAAGCAACTCAATGCCAATTGAAAAATGATTGAAGTTGCTGCGGTACATGGCGGCCGACAAACCAGCATGCCAGGCCCGTTTTTCGCAAGACACAAACTGCAAAATGCTGCCGTCGCGATCAATCACAAAGTGGGACGACACACGCAGGCCGATCAACTCTGCAAAGCTGGGGTGGGCGTGGTGATCCAGGCGGTTCAAAAACAAATCTTGCACGTGCTGGATGGTGCGGCCACGCTCAGGCAGGCTGATGCAGTGAATCACCACCGTGTCCACCACAGCGCCCATGGGCCTGGCATCCTGGTTGGGGCTTTGCAAGCGCGTCACCCAATCGTGTTCAATCCAACCTTCGTCCAGCATCATGGCGCTACCCTCCAGCGGGCCAAACCCGCCAG
The DNA here is from genome assembly GCA_036275655.1 of Limnobacter sp. Taxonomy (GTDB): domain Bacteria; phylum Pseudomonadota; class Gammaproteobacteria; order Burkholderiales; family Burkholderiaceae_B; genus Limnobacter. The sequence goes on from DASUDK010000015.1 coordinate 769, forward strand.
TGTTTGTTCAGTGCACTTTTTCGCCTTCGGCCTTGGCGTGCTCCAGGCCACAATAAAAGCGGCCTTGCATCATCACGCCCTCCGACAATGGGCTGTATGCTCCACAGTGGCGGCAAGGCAAAATCTCCTCTTGTTGTTTACGGCCAAGATTGCCCTTTTGTTGAGCCTTCACGCCGGGCTGGTTGTCCAGCTGCTTGCGCTGCCAGGCTTTCCACACCACCCAAACCACAATCGCCAAGCCCACAAAAAACAGGATGCGCCCCATTTACACTGCCCTTTTTAAAATAAATTCCAGCACAAACTGCGTGCCAAAATAGGCCAGCATCAGCACCGCATAACTGCCCAAACACCACCGCAGGGCCACCTTGCCGCGCCAGCCCAGCACCGCGCGGCCAGCCAACAAGGCGGCAAACGAGCACCACGACACCATGGCAAACACGGTTTTGTGATTAAACTTCCAGGCCTGCCCGCCCCACTGCTCGGAAAACAAAAATCCGCTGGCCAAGGTGAGCGAGAGCAACACAAAACCCGCCCAAAGCTGGCGAAATAGAATGGACTCCATGGTGAGCAGGGAGGGCAACTGATCGAGCAGGCGCTCACGCAGCATGCGGTTTTCTCGGGTGGAGGCCACGGGCTGGTGCAAGGCTTTTTCCTGGAAGGCCATCACCACGGCGTGCACAGCGGCAATGCCCAACAAACTGTAAGCGGCCAGGGCAATCAACAGATGGACCTGAAAAAGCCGGTCACCGGCCATGCGGATGGAAGACTCTTCGCCCAACAAGACGGGCAACAAAAACACCAGGCCACAAAACGGATACACCACCATGTCCAGCAGCGGCACGCGGTTAAAAAAGCCTTCAGCAAAGGCCACCAACGCGGCCAGCCAGCCCACGCACATCAGGCCAATCACAAAGCCAAAATGCAAGCCATCGGCCTGAAACAGCACCCGGCTTAACAAGAGCGCGGACGCAGCCAGCGCGAGCGCGGCCACACCACGCGCCGCCCAAGCGGGGCTGCTCCATTTGCCAAAAACGTTGAGCGCCGCCAATCCACCAGAGGCAGACAGCAGGGGCACCGCAAGCGCGTACAATAAGGTGTTGTTCATATCGATTTAGTTTACTCGATTCGTTGCCAAGCTTGTGCGTTGCAACGCCGCTTGCACAACAGTCTTCCCGAGGCTTTTCCACCATGTTTGAAAATCTTTCCGATCGCCTGAGTCGCGTTGTTAAAAACATCAAAGGCGAAGCACGCATCACCGAGTCCAACACCCAGGACATGCTGCGTGAAGTGCGCTTGGCGCTGCTGGAGGCCGATGTTGCACTGCCCGTGGTGAAAGAGTTCATCAGCCAGGTCAAAGAGCGCGCGCTGGGCGAGGAAGTGCTCAACAGCCTCACACCGGGCCAGGCCTTGGTGGGCATTGTGCACGAGCAGCTGATTAAGCTGATTGGCGACAAAACCGAAGAAATCAACCTGGCGGCCCAACCCCCGGTGGTTATTTTGATGGCAGGCCTGCAAGGTGCCGGTAAAACCACCACCACCGGCAAACTGGCCAAATACCTCAAAGACACGCTCAAAAAGAAAGTGCTCACCGTGTCGGCCGACGTGTATCGCCCTGCTGCGATTGAACAGCTCAAAACCGTGAGCGCACAGGCGGGTGCAGAGTTCTTCCCATCCGACATCAGCCAAAAACCCATCGACATTGCCCTGGCGGCGCTGAACCATGCCAAGCGTCAGTTTTTTGATGTGCTCATCCTGGACACGGCTGGCCGTCTTGGTATTGATGAAGCCATGATGAACGAGATCAAGGCTTTGCATGAGGCGGTGCGCCCCACCGAAACCCTGTTCGTGATCGACGCGATGTTGGGCCAAGACGCAGCCAATACGGCCAAGGCCTTCAACGAGGCCTTGCCGCTGACGGGTGTTGTGCTCACCAAAATGGATGGCGATGCGCGCGGCGGTGCGGCACTGTCTGTGCGGCACATCACCGGCAAGCCCATCAAGTTCATGGGCGTGGGCGAAAAACTCTCCGGCTTCGAGAAATTCCACCCCGACCGCGTGGCGGGTCGAATCCTGGGCATGGGCGACATTGTGTCGCTGGTGGAAGAAGCCAAAAAAGGCATCGACGAGAAAGAGGCCGAGAAGCTGGCCAAAAAGCTCAAAAGCGGCAAGGCCTTCGACTTGAACGACTTTTTGGCGCAGTTGGCTCAAATGAAAAACCTGGGTGGATTGCAAGGCCTGATCGACAAGTTGCCCACCCAAATGATGAAGGGCGCCGGCCAGGTGGACACCAATGCGGCGGAGAAACAAATGCGCCGCACTGAGGCCATTATTTTGTCCATGACCCTGGAAGAGCGCAGCAAGCCCGACATTTTAAAAGCCTCCCGCAAACGGCGCATTGCCGCAGGCGCGGGCGTGCAAGTGCAAGAAGTGAACCGCCTGCTCAATCAGTTTGAGCAAATGCGCGGCATGATGAAGAGCATGCAAAAGGGTGGTTTGGCCAAAATGATGCGCAAGCTGGGGGGCGGCAAAGGCTTCCCGCCCGGCGGCATGCCCCCGGGTGGCGGACTGCCCTTCTAGGGATTGGACGCGGTTTTGGTGGATGGCGCGCCCGGTGCGGGCTGGCGGTAATGCCAGTTGCGGTCCAGGCGGTCGTACACCAGGTTGGGGTAAGTCATCTTGCCCAAACTGCCGTTGTAGCGCCCCAGTGCGCGGTCCAGGTTGCCCTTTTCCATGTCCAGGTAGTGCCGCAGAATTAGGCATCCATAGCGGATGTTGATGCGTGGCTCCAGCAACTCTTCAGCGCGGCCTCGCGACAACACATCGGTCCAAAAGGGCATCACCTGCATCAAGCCAATGGCACCGGCATGGCTGCGCGCTTGGGCATTGAAATTGCTCTCCACTTCAATGAGCGCAAACACCAGTTGGGGATCTAGCCCCGCACGCTGGGCCTCATAGCGAATGGTTTTGATCAACTCCAGGCGCTCTTCAAAGTTGGGCACGCGCCGGGCAAGCCTGCGCGACATTTCCCCCAACCAGTGAATGCGATGCTCGGCAGAGTCAAACAAAGGGCGCGGAACCACATCCCCCGACGCAAGCGCCTGCCGAAGCACCAAGCGAACATGGTCGGCCATGGGCTCGTACTGCTGGCTGGCTGTGGCAGGCACCACCCACGTGAGCAAGCACGCAAACACCCAGGTGCTTGCGCGCCGGCCCAACGGGCTGGGGGTGTTAAAGCCGAACCTGCCGCTTGGCCAGTTCTGCCTGCACTTGCTCAAATATGCTGCCAACATCCACATCCTGTTTTTCAAGTGCGCCATCGCGCGACTGAAACTCCACCTTGCCCTCTTTGAGGCCACGGTCACCCAAGGTGACGCGCAAGGGCACGCCGATCAACTCCCAATCGGCAAACATCACGCCAGGGCGCTCATCGCGATCATCCAGCATCACGTCCACGCCAGCGGCCTTGAGCTGTTCGTAAAGCGCATCCGCTTGCGCTTTTACTTGCTCGCTCTTTTTGTAGCCGATGGGGCACAACACCACTTCAAATGGTGCAATGCTCACTGGCCACTTGATGCCCCGTTCATCAAAATTCTGTTCAATCGCTGCGCCCAAAATGCGGGTCACGCCGATGCCGTAACAGCCCATCTCGATCACAGCGGGCTTGCCATCCACATCCAAGAAGGTGGCCTTGAGCGCCTGCGAGTACTTGGTGCCCAGGTAAAACACATGCCCAACCTCAATGCCACGGCACATGGCCAACACACCTTGGCCATCGGGTGACGGGTCACCCTCCACCACATTGCGAATGTCAGCCACCTCGGGCTCGGGCAGATCTCGGCCCCAGTTCACGCCCGCGTAGTGATAGTCTGCCGCGTTGGCACCACACACAAAATCACCCAAGGCGGCGGCACTGCGGTCGGCCACCACCCGCACTTCGGCGTTCAAGCCCACGGGGCCCAAATAGCCCGGCTTGGTGCCAAAAGCAGCCACAATCTCGGCCTCGGTGGCCAGGCGCAGGTCCTGCACCCCAGCCAACTTGCCCAGCTTGATGTCGTTTACCTCATGGTCGCCACGCACCAGCGCCAAAATAATTTGTACCTTTTTCCCGTGCTCGGTTTCATGCACATTGGCAAACACCACGCTTTTGACAGTGGTCGCCAGGGGCAGGCCCAATTGAGCCGCCACGGCCTCGCAGGTGCTGTTGCCGGGGGTGTGCACTTTGTCCATGGTCTTGATGGCTGCCGGGCGCTGGGCTGTGCACACGGCCTCGGCCAGTTCCACGTTGGCGGCATAATCCGAGCTTGGGCAGTATGCAATGGCGTCTTCGCCAGTGTCGGCAATCACGTGAAACTCATGGCTGCGGTTGCCGCCAATCGAGCCTGTATCGGCATTCACTGCGCGGAAGTTCAAACCCAGGCGCGTGAAGATGCGGCGATATGCGTCGTACATCACGTCATAGGTTTTGAGCGCCGCCTCTTGATCACGGTCAAAAGAATAGGCGTCTTTCATCACAAACTCGCGCCCTCGCATCACGCCAAAGCGTGGGCGAATTTCGTCACGGAATTTGGTTTGAATTTGGTAAAGGTTCAACGGCAGTTGGCGATAGCTCTTCACCTCTTTGCGCACCACGTCGGTGATCACTTCTTCATGGGTGGGGCCAATCACAAAGTCACGGTCGTGGCGGTCTTTCAGGCGCAACAACTCAGGGCCATACTTCTCCCAGCGTCCGCTCTCTTGCCACAACTCGGCAGGCTGCACGGCAGGCATCAGCAGCTCCAGCGCACCGGCGCGGTTCATTTCTTCACGAATGATGTTCTCGACTTTGCGAATGCTGCGCAGGCCAATCGGCATGTAGGTGTAAATACCGCCGGCCAGGCGTTTGATCATGCCGGCGCGCATCATGAGTTGGTGACTCACCACTTCGGCGTCGGCTGGGGCTTCTTTGAGCGTGTTCAAAAAAAACTGGGTGGCGCGCATTCGCAAAAAC
>DASUDK010000016.1:0-2760 GCA_036275655.1 Limnobacter sp.
CAGGAGCGGGGACATGGCAATTCAGGCGTATGCGGCATTTGAGTCCAAAGGTCTACTCAAGCCCTTTGAATACGATCCAGGCGAACTGGGGCCTTTTGAAGTTGAGATTGATGTGGCGCACTGTGGCATTTGCCACAGCGACGTGAGCATGATCGACAACGACTGGGGCATGGCGCAGTACCCCTTGGTGGCGGGCCATGAGGTGATTGGCCGTGTGTCCGCGCGGGGCAGCCATGTGTCTCATTTGGTGCTGGGGGATCTGGTGGGTCTCGGGTGGCATGCAGGTTACTGCCAAACCTGCCGCATGTGCATGGGCGGGGACCACAATTTGTGCGATCAAGCCGAGGGCACCATTGTTGAACGGCATGGGGGATTTGCCAACAAAGTGCGTGCCCAGGCCATCAGCGCAGTCAAAATTCCCGAGGGGCTGAACCCCGCCAACGCAGGCCCTCTGCTGTGCGGTGGCATCACGGTGTACAACCCCTTGGTGCAATTTGGTATTTCTCCACAAGCCCGGGTTGCCGTGATCGGCATTGGTGGCCTGGGCCATTTGGCTGTGCAGTTTTTGAGGGCGTGGGGTTGCGAAGTCACTGCATTTTCCAGCAACCCTTCCAAAACCGAGGAGTTGCACAAGCTGGGCGCACACCATGTGTTGAACAGCAAAGACAGCAAGGCTTTGGGCAAGGCTGCGGGCTCTTTTGACCTGATCCTGTCCACGGTGAATGTCAAGTTGGACTGGAATGCCTATGTGGGCACCCTTGCCCCCAAAGGGCGTTTGCATTTTGTGGGCGCAACGCTGGAACCCCTGGACATTGGTGCCTTTGGCCTGATTGGTGGGCAACGCTCCATTTCGGGTTCGCCAGTGGGCAGCCCGAGGGTGATCGAAGACATGCTGAAATTTGCAGCCCTTCACCGCATTGAGCCTTTGGTGGAGCGGTATCGCTTTGACCAAATCAACGATGCGGTGGAGAAAGTGCGCAGTGGAAGCCCACGGTTCCGGGTGGTGTTGTCGCACTGAATCCCGATGATGGGATCCTGTGCGCCACTTCCGTGCATGTTGATGTAAATGTTCTGTCAAAAATGAGCAGGAATACCGATGGCATGATCTTTGCGGCTTAACCGAGCAAGTCGGTGAATGATTCGTTGAGGTTCTGCGATGCGTTGGTCTGTGTGTTGTGTGGCCGCCAGTGTGGCCTTGAGTGGGTGTTTGGGCAATTCTGGCGAGGTGGCGTCCACCTCACCGCGTTTGGGTACATCCCAAAACGCAAACCCGGCATCGGGTGAATTCAATCTGCTCGAGGCGACCATTGCGGATGTGCACAAGGCTTTTGCCGGGGTGCTGGTGCAAGAAGACGGCACCGCCTTGACCTGTGTTGAGCTGGCGAATTTGTACGTGGAGCGCATTGCTGCGTTGGACACCGCGGTGATTCCACAGGCTGGAGGCCTGCCGCTCAATGCGATGGTGTCAATCAATCCGCTGTTGCAAGAACAAGCACAGGCTCTGGACGATGCCTACGCGGCCAAGGGTTTGTCGGGGCCGTTGCATTGTGTGCCGGTCATCTTGAAAGACCTGTATGACACCAAGGAGTTTCCAACCACCGCTGCAAGTGCAACATTGGCGGGTTCGCAGCCCCCGGACGACGCTTTCACCGTGAAGCGGATGCGTGAGCATGGGGCACTGATTCTGGGCAAAGCCTCCATGACTGAGTTCGCATATTTCACGCAGAGCTACAACAGTCAAACCTTGCGCATTGGAACGCCCTATGACACAAGCCGCGATGCCGGTGGCTCATCGGGCGGCACGGGTGCGGCAATTGCAGCAAATTTTGGCTTGGTGGGCACGGGGTCAGACACCTGCGCATCGGTGCGCCTGCCGCCAAGCAACAATGCACTGGTGGGTGTGCGCAGCACGGTGGGTCTGGTTTCGCAGGATGGATTGGTGCCGCTGTCGCATTCCTTGGACGTGGGGGGGCCCATGACAAGGACTGTGCGGGATGCCGCCTTGTTGCTGGATGCCATGGCAGGCAGGGATCCGGCCGATGCCAAAACCCTGGACTCGAGCAGGGTGCAGCCAGACACCTACACAGCATTTTTGGATCCCTCCGCGCTCAAGGGCAAGCGTTTGGGGGTGCTGCGCAGCTACGGTGGCACCGATGCCATTGGAAGCGACCCTGCGGTGGTTGCCACATTCAATCAAGCCTTGACTGATTTGAAGTCGGCCGGAGCCACGCTCGTTGATCCAATCGATTTTCCGCAATTTGAATCGTTGTCGCTCACCTTGATCCCAAGAGAGTTTGCGGACCATTTGGATGAGTACCTGGCCAGTTTCAATGCGCCACACCCCGATACCCGCGCTGTGTTTTTAAGTGGTCGGGCCCATCCCGTTATTCAGGCATTGATTGGTGCTTCATTGGCGTTGCGGGACACAGAGTCCGCAAGCTATCAGCAAGTGCTTGCAAAGCGCAACGCGTTGCGCAGCGACGTGGAGGCGTTCATGGATGCAAACAAGTTGGATGCTTTGGTGTACCCCCCCGTGTTGCGCCCAGCCATGGAAACAGGCATCGTACAAGGCGATAACTGTGAGTTTGGATCAACCACCGGTTTGCCTTCGATTGTTGTGCCCGCTGGTTTTTCTTCGGACAGCCGTCCCCGACCAGTGGGCATCGAATTCTTGGGAAGACGCTGGGATGAAGGGCGATTGTTCGGATTGGCTTACGCCTACGAACAATTCACCAATCACCGCAAGCCACCAGAGTTTTA
>DASUDK010000017.1:0-8446 GCA_036275655.1 Limnobacter sp.
CAGCTTGGCAGCCTCTTGAGCACTCACGGCCGCATGCGCTGCACCGGCGGCGAACAAGCTTGCCAGAGCCAGTGCTGTGAGTTTTGTTTGTAACTTCAACATAAAAAATCCTCCAGTGTGTCTCTGTTCTTAGAATGAATACGAAACGCTGAGCGACACAAAATCGCGGTCGCGAAGCACATCGTAGTCCGCGGCGTTTGTGAACGTTGTGTAATTGATTGCGGCCTTCGTGTTGGCATCAAACTCAAAACCTAGGCCCAAGCCCACCGATTGACGACCTTCGTTGAAAGCTTGCCCAGGTTCTGGGGAATAACCATCCACGTCGTGGGACCATGCAATGGACGGGATCAGATCGATACCGGAAAACACGTCACGATAAGTGGCCTGTGTTCGAAGGCGATAACCCCAAGAAAACTCAGTGACGAAACCGTTAAAGTCGCCGGTCTGTGATGCAGAGCCGAACACAGCGTTTCGACCGTAGCGAATTCCGCCATTGCGCACATCAGGCAAGCCGTCAACAAACACCGCCGCCACTTCACCGACGAAAACCACTTGACTGGACCCCAAAGCACGGTCGAATGTTTTGATCATGGTGCTCTGGATTTGGGTCACGTCGAACCTGTCAAAACCATCCACGACTGAATTGTTGGGGGCGTTGGCGACACGCTGATTCAGTGCTGTTGGTACCGTCGCCCCACCCAAGGGACCCGCGAGAGCGTTTGTATTTCCGTTGGTCAAACCAGCACGCAACAAGTCTGTAGCGTTGATTTGAATCGGAAGATCTTGAACCATCGACGCCTCACCTGACCAAGCCCATCCACCCACGTTGGTGGCAAAGCTCACGCCGAATACTTTTTGGTCTTCGGGATAGTCAATGACATAGGCAGAGTCCGTATTTGGGCCAAAGGTCGCGTTGGGATTGGAACCCTTGCGCAAACTCGCAAGCGGAATACGAGTGTGATACTGCATGGCGTATGCACCGAATTCGGTGTCGAGCGCCTCCACGTAACTGCGCAACGCAAAGCCAAACTGCCCGCCATCGTCTGGCTGTCGATCCCGAGCTCTGGGAACAAACGGCTGTGTGCCAGCCACCGCGGGTGTGGTGAAGTTTGCGCCATCAGGCAAGGCTGTCAAAAAGGCGAGTCGGTCGCAGCCGTCGGCTGCAAAATCTGAAGTGGAGAAGTAAGTACCGCAGCCTTCAGGAACGGTCTTTCTCCATTTCAATTGATAGAAAGCCTCCAGACTGGTTCTATCGGTTAGACCCAGATTTGCGTAAACCATTTCAGCTGGCGTAAAACCCTCTTTCAGCTCTGCACCTGGGCGGCGAAAAGCAGAGACGTCCACCGTGTTCAGACCAGCGATTGGACTCAAAATAAAGGTACTCTCCCCCCAGCTGATCACTTGCTTACCAAGACGGAAATCCAGCGGCTTATCAGCGACTGTTGTATTCAAATAGAAAAACGCATCAAGCAAATCAATGCCGTCAAATCTGGCATAGGGGTGAAACCCGCTGTCGTCAAGCTTTTGATTGCGTGCGTTGCTGGTTGGCTCGTGCCCATGCAACACGCCGTCATTGTTCAGGGTGTGATCGTAGAACCACTTTACCCGAGAGAAGAATCCGTAGTTGTCTTTCTTCAAATCGAAATCATGAACACCTTTGATGATGGTCGAAAATGGATCGCCCTTATCAAAGTTCAAGTTGCCGTCATCACCGGTGTTGGATGCGCCAGTGCCCCGCAAGCCTTCTGCATTGGTATTGCCAGGGGAATAGAGAGCACGGTCGGCGCCCTGAATCCGGAAGCTCGTACCAGCAGAAATTGTGGAGTTGACGCTTAAGTCAAAGTCTCCAATTTGGAAATCCTTCGCTTGCACCGGCGAGATGGCCGCAGTGAGCATGCCCACTGCGATCATGTTGCGCACGGCGATGTTGGTTTTTGTTTTCTTGAAAATATGTGTAGTCATGTAGCCCCCGTGGTCGAGTAAACGGGTGTGGTCACCCGCAGACGTGACATTCCCCATAGCGAAGAATGTGCACAAACTCAAATAAAAATCGAATGGTTGTTCCGGCCTGCAAGCAGGCAACGAAACACCATCACGGGGAGCTAAGCGCTATTGCTGATAGATAAGACATGTCACCTCCGGTCGTGCATCTTTGTGATGCTTTTGTATAAATTTTTTGCTTAGTGTAAAGCAGCTTTTGAAAAAAGCAAAACCATAGTTATCGTTTTGCTAAATTAGAGCGCCTTGTCTAAAAATGTACCACCGAGGTCACATCAAATGTTGCGCGCTTTATCAAAGTTCGCAATTTAGTAGTAATTTAACTACAAACGACAGGGGGGTTGCGGCTGGGGGCAAAGGCCTGCTCAGCCTTGCTGTGGGGGTATGCCCAAATGGCGACTCACCATCTCCTGGAGCCGCTTTTTAAACTCAGGGGTTTTGAATTTGACCGGGCCAGAATCCCGCAGCCGAGCATTGTGCAAAGCGCCGTAAACCACTTGAATTGCAAAGGAAAGGCTGCGCAGTGGGTCGGGGTTGAGGGTTTTGTCGATGTGCCGCTCAAGTGGCACATACACCGTGGAAATGAACTTGATGCCCACATCCCGCATGGGCGTGGAATCGATAAAACCCTTGGACTCACGGATGAAAGCCTCAGTCAGGATGGAGCTGTACTCCCCCTGAAAAATACTTACAAGAAAGCCCACCACCTCGTCGCAAATGGCACGACCATGCACGCCTTCCCAATTCCGGTTGTCAAATTGCTCCGCCGCTTGGGCCAGCAACTCATGACAGCTCTCGGCAATCAGGGCGTCAAAAAAACTTTCTTTGTCCTCAAACCGGCTGTAGAACGAGCCCACCGTGCAGTTGGCCTCGGCACAAATGTCTTTGATTGAGATTTCTTCAAGCACACGCAGGTGCAAAAGCTTGCGACCCGCTTTGAGCAGGTCGTGTCTTTTTTTAAGGCTGCGGGCCTGCATGGCTGGCCGCACACCTTCGGTTTTGTCCACCGCTTCTTGTCTGGCTTGCGTTCTCAAAGGGACCTTGTTGCGCCCGCACGGTGCGGGCGTTTAATGAGCAAATAAACAGCCGGATTATGGCATAAACTGAACCACGGGCAAGTTAATTGTGCCGCGCAACGCAACCAAGGGCGACACAATGTCGCGCGAGCCAGTGGCTGGGTATTGTGGGTGATAACCGTACACCAACAGGCCAAATTGCTCGCCGTCTGCGAGGCGCTCAGCCACACCTGTTAACTCCACATGGCGCTTGCCAAAACCGCGGATTGGCGTGACTTGGTCGTCCACCAAACGCCAGGCGCCATTGCGGTTAACACCCAAGCCCACAAACAGCATGGGGTCGCAGCCAGGTTCCAGGCCCAACAAGCCCACTGGAGACATGCCGGTGGCTGCCAACAGCGGTGAGCAAGCGGGGTTCATGGCCATGGCCGCTGGTGGTGCAATTTCCAGCACACCGGTTGGAATGCCAGCAATCGTGTTGACGCCTGCGGGCAAGTCGATGGGCAAGACTGCGGGCGCAAACGGGTAACGCAACAGGCCTGCCGCCGCGCTGGTGAGTGTGTTCAAGGGGTCGCCTGGCGTCAAATCCACAGCAACGGGTTCCATGGCCGATGCCGTGGCCATGCCCTTGGCCTGGGGGCCAAGCTTGGTCAGTACTTTGTCTTCATCCAGCCAAATGGCCGCATTTTCGGAGGCCTCGCCTTGGCCCACATCATCTGTCAGGCTCAAACACACCTTGCCCTTGTTGCTGGCCAATGTGTCAAACGCGGTGCTTTCGGAATCCGCTTTGATTTTGTTGGCCTCTGCCGGGGTGAACAGTTTGTCTATCAAAAACGCAAACTGCGCATCGCCAATGCCCAAAGCGCCACAGGCAAATGGGCCAGCGGGTTTTTGAAACTCAATTTCGTTCAAACCGTTTTGAGCGCCCTGCTCGGCCAAATCCGCCAAACCAGGCGCGGTGCTTGGGCTGATGGGCAAAATGTGGCCGCTTTGGTGGGTCAGCAAACGCACATCGGCTTTGCGGCCCTTGCCGTCCTCGAGGCTGCGGTAACACTTGAAGTTGTGCCACGCGTCATTGAAGTTGAAGAGGGTATCCCGAAAGCCTTGTGTGAACAAAATATCCACTGGCTCGGGCTTTTTCTGAGCCAGGCCTGGGGTGACGGTTGCTTGCAAAAAGGTTTGAGTGCCCGCCACCTCGGCGTCGCACCAATAGCTGGGGCTGTGGTAACGGAAAAACTCCAGCGCACCCGCCGGGAAGCGGTTGGCGGTTAAGCCACGCAGCAGGGTTTCGCGAATCAAGTTGTCTTGGCCGCTGGACTGCACCGCGCTGGGGTCGCCTGCCTGCAACTTGGGCGACAAAGAGCCCGACTCACCTCCCGCCACCAACAGCAAGGCCCAACCGGATTTAACAACACCCACGGGGTTGATGTGGCCTTCAGCAGGCGCAAAGTCTTTGATGCCGTAAGCGCCACCGGGATTCAAGCTGTAGCGCAGGTCGTTCCAAGTGATGTCTGGCGTGAGGGCGTCCAAGCGATTGAGCGGATCCACGTTGTGGATGAGCAATTGGTAACCACCGCCGTAGCTGCCCCCCGTTGCACCGATCACCGGGTTGAATTTGCGCTCACCGGCTTTTTTGTCGCTGCTGTAGCGCAGCCAATCCAGGTTGGTCTCGGCCCAATCCAAAATTTGCAACAAATCTTGACCCTCAAAATCAGGGTCCATCACGCGCACAGAGCCACCGCTTTCGCCAAAGCCCCTTTGGTCTATGCTGATCACGCCTGCGCCCGCCTCAATCAGGCGTGGCATGATGCCACGCGGCGAGGTGGCCCGTGAGCCACCGTAGCCATGGCCCTCCAGCACCAAGGGGTTGCCCAGGCGGCAATTGATTTGCGCGGGTTCAAACACCGTGAATGCAATGTTGTGCCCGCTGGCGGACTGCAAATTGACACTGTAAATGCCACCGCCCTCGCGGGGTTGGTTGCGGTTCTCACACGCGGGGGTAGAAAACTCACGAGCCTCGCCCTCAAAGTCCGGGTTGGCCACGTTGGCCACCAGGGTCACGGGCGGGTCCACTTCATTGGGTGTGGTGGGGTTGTTGGGGTTATTGGGCCCGGCAGTGGCCAAAGGGGAGTCGTTGCCACCGCAAGCGGCCAAACCCACGGCCGCGCCGATGAGGGCAATCACCCAAAGTTTGCGAAAAGGTACCACGGTCATGCTGCTGTCTCCTGCCACGGAATTGTTGTGCTATTGGAGTGTTACCGCGCAGTGACAGGTTTTAGATGCAGCGGGTGTGTAAGAAAGCCGACACAGACCGGCAGAGGCCAGGAACACGAGGCCGATTTGGAACTTTGATGGGCCACCTGCCTACCCAAGTGCAACAGCATCACACCACAGCGACTCAGCAACGTGCCCAAACCCCTCGAATCCACAGAGCCCAACCCACGCAACGTTGCACTTGCGCCAACCCATGCAAGCACGGGGCTTGGCCATGCACCGCTGGTGCAAGCACCCGGCGTGCTACCAAATGCGCCACTAAGCGCGCCACCAAGCGCACAACCGGTCACTGAGTTTATTCACGCCGAGATTGGTGCCATGCGTAGCCGCTTGGCCGATTTGCAGCAAACCCTGCTGGCGCAGGTACAACGGCACAAAACCTTCGTACAGGAGCAAAGCCTGCGGGAAGAACTGCTTCGCCAACAACACCCGGGCCACCCGGGCGCCGCACCCTTGCTTGCTCAAGGCGAGCTGGAGTTGACACGCTGGAAAACCCTCCGCGCTTTGGCCAGCCAACAAGACACCCTGCGCGAGGTGATCGCCCTGTGTGAGGCTCAATGCGACCACACGCGCCAAGAGATTGCCCTGCTTTGCAAAGAGCTGGCTGCATTTCAAAAAAAACTGATTTAAGTCGGCGCCGACATGGCCTGATGGCCTAAATTTTACACTTTGTAATAATCCCTATACCAAGCCACAAAACGTTCTACCCCATGCGCCAGGGGCGTGTTGGGTTTAAAACCAGCGGCCTTGAAGAGCGCGGTGGAATCGGCACAGCTTTGGCTCTTTTCTAGAATTCGGCCTGTGATGTACTCCTTGATGGCCGTTTTGCCCAGCGCATGCTCCAGCGCGGCAATCAGCTCTTCAATGGACACGGGCAAACCGTTGCCAATGTTTAACACACGCCAAGGCGCATCGCTGGTGGCTTGGTCGGGCGCTTCCACCAACCACACCGGGTTGGGCTCGGCGGGTGTGTCGCTTGCGCGCAAAATGCCCTCCACCAAATCGCCGATGTAGGTGTAATCGCGGGTGTTGTGCCCATCGTTGTAAATCTGGATGGGTTTGCCTTCCAAAATGCGCTTGGTGAATGCAAACAGGGCGGAGTCTGGTCTACCCCATGGGCCATAGACCGAGAAAAACCGCAACCCTGTGGTGGGCAGTTTGAACAAATGGCTGTACGAGTGGGCCATCAGTTCACAAGCGCGCTGGGTGGCTGCATCCAGACGCTGCGGATGGTTTGCGCTGTCTCGCTCGCTCATGGGTTTTTGAAAACCCGCCCCATACACCGCATGGCTGCTGGCGTAGGTGAGGTGATGAATCTTGAAATGCCTGCACGCTTCGAGCAAAGACACAAAACTGTTGATGTTGTTTTGCACACATTCCACGGGTTTGTCTTGCGACAAAAACTTGTCGGTTTGCCCAGCCAGGTGAATCACCCGCTGCACCTTGTAGGTTTCCAGGCATTCATGCAGTTGTGTGCTGTCGCACAGGTCTGCGCGCACGGTGTGGTACTTCGAGCCGGTGGCCTTGGCAATGTCCTCGAGCATGGCCAGGCGCTCGCGTTTTAGGCGGGTGTCGTAGTGGGTGTTGAGGGAATCAAAGCCGATGACTTTGTCCCCGCGCTCAAGCAGCGCTTTGGCGGTGTGGAACCCAATAAAACCGGCGTGCCCGGTCACCAACACGGTCTGCTTTTGATCAGCCTCTTTGATGCCCTTGGGGTTGATGGCTTGCAACTCGGCCATTTCCGCCACAGGCAGGCCCACGCTGGGGTTGGCCACCCCAGCCTCTGGATTTTGTTTTGCAGGCCCAGGCACGGCCTCCATGCGAACAACCATTAACGCTCCGGTACTGGTGATGGTGTGGAGCATGGTTCACCGGAATGCGCATGCTTGTCAACCCGCTTTTAGCCCATGCGGATCCAGCTGGCCTTGATGGCTTTGCCCGCTGCCACAGCGCGCACCGAGTTGCCAATCGCAATCAACTCAATGCCCTCGCTGGCAATCGGCACCACCTTGGCTTGGCCTGCATTCACAATCACCGTGGCCGTGGCATGGCTGCCGTCCATGGCGCTGGCATTGACCGTGTAGTGGCCATCGGCTGGTGCAGCAAACAAGTGGGCTGGGCTGCCCACACCGGCATACACCTGGGCGCTGCCTGTGTTCACAGTCTCGGCGCGCACCATTTTGGCCGAGGCGGTGTTGGCCCGGAGGTTGTCCACCTCCAGCTCGCGGATGCGGGCCATTTCAGCCTCCAGGCGCTCGGTGTAGGCCGAACGTGTGCGCAGCTGCTCTGCTGTGAAATTGCTCACCACCAGGTTGGGCGTGGTCACGGTGAGGGTTTGGCCGTCTTCAGATTTTGTAAAGCTGCTGCCCACGGTGTTGTTCAATCGCTCCAGCGTGCTTTCTGCAACACCCAAGCGTTGATCAATCGCAACGGTGACACGTTCCAGGGACACAATTTTTTCTGTGTTGGTGCTGATTTTAAGCGCGTGCTCTGCAATTTTTTCGATGTTCAAATCAATGGCAGTTTGCATGTTGTCCATGCGGCTGGTGGCGCTGGTTCTCCATTCTTCCAGGCCTTTGACGCGCCCATCGATTTGGCCCACGCGGGTGTCCAACTCACCCAACTTTTTGCCTTGGGTTTGCACAGTTGAATCCAGCGCTTTGAGCTGGGTGTTTAACTGCCCCACCCCTGCAGCCGCCAGTGTGCCCAAGGCGCTGTAGTCAACGCTGTACAAGCCGCCCATGTTGACTTGTGCAAGCTCTGGGAACAAAGCCGCCAACTCCTGCGCAATCACACCCACACGCACCTGGCCAGTGGGGTCGTTGATCAAACGATAGCGGTAGGCATTCACATTGGTGAGCCGGTCCAAAATGCTCTGATTGTCCACCTGGTTGATGTCGGTTTTTAAGCGACGGTCGGAGGTGAGTTGTACACCCGCGGCGTACACGTTGCCGCTGGCGCGAATGTCCCCTGTGACTTGCAATTTGCCGCCCAGCAAGTTGCCCGAAGTGGCTGCGCCAGTGGCACCAATCACCACTGTGTCACTGGTGCGCCCCAGCACCACAGTGCTGCTGGTGGTCACCAAGGCCTCTGAGCCCAGCGCCGTGGCGTAGCTCAGCTGTGTGGTGGTGCCCGGCATGGCGTAGCTGCCCAGGAAT
>DASUDK010000018.1:0-5409 GCA_036275655.1 Limnobacter sp.
GACAGCAAAAGCAGGATCAGCAAGCTGCCCAGCACCAAACGTGTGGCGAAACTGGCGCGTATGTTTGGAATCAGCATGGGGTAGAGGCGCAAACGCATGAACCCCCACTGTAGCGCAAGCCTCTTCTACCCTCAATCCAAATAGAGGGGGCTAAACCACTTAGTTTCTGGGCTGCAATCAATTGTTACCCAATCACCACAATCGATGACGCGTCACAATTTTCGCGTAGTATTCACTGGCCGCTTTTTACCTGGCCAATACCTCATGATCAAGCCATGTTTGAAATAAGTTGGATCTTGGACAATTCTTCCGCCTGGGTCAGGTGGGTGGGCGCGCTTGCTTTTTTACTCAATATGTTGGGTTTTTTAATCATCCACCCCAGGCGAACCAAGCTCACGGTGGCGGCGGGCTCTTTTGCTTGGGCTCTGCAGTACTGGCTTCTGCAGGCCAGCACCGGCATGTGGATTTTGCTGCTGGCGGGGATTCGCCAGAGCATCAGCGCATACACCGACGGCTTGTCCGAGCGCACGCGTGCGCTGCTGGCACTGTTTTTTTGCGCGGCGGCGGTGTGCCTGGCAGGTGCCACCTGGACTGGATGGCTTGGAAGTGGCATGCCTTTGATGGCCACATTGATCGGCACCTGGGCGTTTTTCATGCTGAGCAACACGGCCCTGCGGCAAACAACATTGGTCAGCAATGCCATGTGGGGGGCCTATGGTTATTGGTCGGGGTCGTATGAGTTGTGCATCACCATGATTGTGCTTAGCTTGGCCACGCTCACGGGTCTCTATCGCTTAAAGGTTCATCGCCTGTGAACGGTTGCGGCGAGCCATGATCTTGGGGCTCAGGGCTTGCAATGCATTCATCAGCGCCATCGGGTCCAGTGGCTTGAACAACACCCGATCCATGCCACTGGCCAAAGCCTCTTTGACCTCGCTGTCCAAAGCCGCCCCGGTCAAACCAATCACGGGCACATCGGCATACTCGGCCAGTGCGCGTATGGCTTGCGTGGCCTCCAAGCCAGTCATTGTTGGCATGTGCACATCCATCAGCACAAAATCAAGGTGTGCACCATGACGCTTGATTTCTTCAAGACCTTGTTGCCCATCACAAGCCAATAAAGTTTTTACACCCAATTTGTTTAAAAAGATGGTGGCCACCTTGCGGTTGATGGGGGCATCGTCCACCACCAGCCCAGTCATGCCGGCAGGCAAAAACTGTTGCGAGGCTTGATCCGTCACCATGGACTGTTGTAAGGCATGCAGCGTGGGGGCGGTCTCTGGCTCTGCCAAGTCAATCCAGAAGCTGCTGCCCAAACCGGGTGTGCTTTCAAAGTCGATGTGCCCACCCATGCGCTCCACCAACTCTCGGCACAGCGCCAATCCAAGTCCTGTGCCACCGTAATGCACAAAGGTGTCTTCATTGGCCTGTGTGAACGGTTTAAAAAGCCGTTCTCGGCCTTGCACGCCAATTCCAATGCCTGTGTCACTCACCGTGAATCGCAAAAGTTTTTGCCCCGCATGGGTTTGCACCTGCCGAACATTCAATGAGACGGTGCCCTGTTTGGTGAATTTCACGGCATTGTTCATCAAGTTCACCAGGCTTTGGATCAAACGCCGCTGATCTGCCACCCACAGCAAAGGGCAGTCTTCATCCATGGTGCTCAAATACTGCAGCCCTTTGGCCTGGGCAGCGGGTTTGATCATGGCACTGACACTGTCCAGCACAGCGCGAATATCAAATGGCTGCATCACAATCGTGAGCTGGTTCGCCTCCAACCTTGCAAAATCCAGCACATCACTCACCAAGCTGTTCAAATGCTGACTCGAGATCTCCAGGTCATGCACAAATTCTGACTGCGCCTTGCTCAAGCTGGTTTGCCGCAGGCCGTAGATCATGCCTTGTATGCCATTCAAAGGTGTTCTTAATTCATGGCTAACCGCGCTTAAAAAACGCGATTTCGCGTCTGTCGCCTGCTTCAGTGCATGCCTGTTTTGTAACAAATCAAACACCAATTTCATGCAAAACGTCATGGTGATGTGCACCGCCAACAAAACAACGAATTGCCCCATCACCAAGCGTTGCATCACCGCACCTTCGGCCACGTGGCCGCCCAGCACAAACGCAGCATGCCCCGCCACAATAAAACCCACAGAGATGATCAAGGCGGTTTTGGGGTAGAGCACGCAGTAGATCAGTGCGATCACAGGCCCAATCAGCAAGGTAGGAATAAACCCGCGACCCCAGGCCGCACCCACCACCATGGCACAGCAAAGCAGGATGAAATAATCCAGCTCTGGCATGCGACGGGTGTGTAAAAAGTACAGGGTGTAGCCCATGGACAGGGCCAGTGCCACCGCGTTGGCAGGAAATGAGACGGTGAAGTCTTGCCGCAGCAAATCCCCAAGGATGTTGGACGCCGCCAAAACGCCAATCAACAACACCACACCCAGTTGGGCGCGGGTTCGCAAAGCAAGCAGGCGCTGACCAAATTCATCGTTGGTCAGCACGGCAGAAACACGCTTTCCGTCTGGCCAGAGCCAGTTCCATTGATCTGTGGCCATGACTTGCTTCAGTGACGTTTGCCCAAACAAACCAATTCGATCACAAATCTTGTTTCTTGATTGGCCAATCTGGGGCAAAAACACCGTTTTGTTTAAAACTGAATTGTTAATGTATTTAACACTTTCGGCGTGGCGCATTCGCCGGGTGACCCACGCGTCACAGTCGCCCCATGGTAGAATCCGATCTGTCAAAAAATCCAATGAATTCAAGAGGCCCCGCGATGAACACGCGCCCCGCTTCTTCGTCTGCAGCACCCGTCAATGCGCCTTCGCATGGTCAGGCAGTCGAAGCCCAACTCCGCGAACTGCTTGCCAAGCGCATTCTGATTCTGGATGGCGCCACCGGCACCATGATCCAGCAGTACAAACTCAACGAAGCCCAGTACCGGGGTGAACGTTTTGCCGATTTTCACCGCGACGTGAAAGGCAACAACGAGTTGTTGGTGCTCACCCAGCCGGCCATCATGACCGAGATTCATGAGCAATACCTGGCCGCCGGCGCAGACATTCTGGAAACCAACACCTTTGGTGCCACCACCGTGGCCCAGGCCGACTACGAGATGGAACACCTCGTGGACGAAATGAACCGCGAGGCCGCCCGCCTGTGCAAAGAGGCCTGCATCAAATATTCCACGCCAGACAAACCCCGTTTTGCAGCCGGTGCTTTGGGCCCAACACCCAAAACCGCGTCCATCAGCCCCGATGTGAACGACCCCGGCGCGCGCAACATCACCTTCGACGAGTTGGTGGCCACCTACTACCAGCAAACCAAGGGCCTTGTTGAGGGTGGTGTGGACTTGTTGCTGGTCGAGACCATTTTCGACACCTTGAATGCCAAGGCCGCCCTGTTTGCCATCGACCAATACTTCGAGGATTCCGGCAACAAACTGCCCATCATGATTTCCGGCACAGTGACCGATGCCTCTGGTCGCGTGTTGTCTGGTCAAACCGTGGAAGCATTCTGGAATTCTGTGCGCCATGCCAAACCCATCACGATTGGCCTAAACTGTGCGCTTGGCGCATCGCTCATGCGTCCCTATGTGGCTGAACTCAGCAAAATTTGCGACGTGCCCATTTGCGTGTACCCCAACGCTGGTTTGCCAAACCCGATGAGCGACACGGGTTTTGACGAAACGCCCGAAATCACCTCCAGCTTGGTCAAAGAGTTTGCAGAATCAGGTTTCTTGAACGTGGCGGGCGGCTGCTGCGGCACAACGCCCAATCACATTGCCGCCATTGCCAAAGCGTTGGAAGGCGTGAAGCCCCGCAGTGTGCCCACCGTCGAGCCCAAATGCCGCCTCTCCGGCCTTGAGCCACTGAACATCGACGACAACAGCCTGTTCATCAATGTGGGCGAGCGAACCAACGTCACCGGCTCCAAAGCCTTCGCCCGCATGATTTTGAACGAGCAGTACGACGAAGCATTGAGTGTGGCACGTCAGCAAGTCGAAAACGGCGCGCAAATCGTGGACGTGAACATGGACGAAGCCATGCTGGATTCCAAAGCGGCCATGGTGAAGTTCCTCAACCTCATGGCCTCTGAGCCCGACATCTCACGCGTGCCCGTCATGATCGATTCCTCCAAGTGGGAGGTGATCGAGGCCGGCCTGAAGTGTGTGCAAGGCAAGGCAGTGGTCAATTCCATCTCCATGAAAGAAGGCGTTGAGGAATTCAAACGCCAAGCCAAATTGTGCAAACGATATGGTGCTGCCGTCATCGTCATGGCCTTTGATGAAAAAGGCCAGGCCGACACCTATGCGCGCAAAATTGAAATTTGCGAACGCGCCTACAACATCCTCGTCAATGAAGTGGGCTTTCCCGCTGAAGACATTATTTTTGATCCGAACATCTTCGCCATTGCGACCGGCATTGAAGAGCACGACAACTACGGCAACGATTTCATTGAAGCCACGGGCTGGATCAAAAAAAATCTGCCCCACGCCAAGGTGTCTGGCGGCGTGTCCAATGTGTCTTTCAGTTTCCGTGGCAATGAGCCCGCCCGCGAGGCCATTCACACGGTGTTCTTGTATCACGCCATCAAAAATGGCATGACCATGGGCATTGTCAACGCCGGCATGATGGGCGTTTACGATGAACTTGAGCCAGAACTGAAATCCCGCGTGGAAGACATTGTGCTCAACCGTCAGCCCAAGCTGCCTGCCAACGACCCCGACTTTGGCAAAACCGCCACCGAGCGCATGATCGAGTTTGCTGCCACCCTCAAAGCAGGTGGCAAAAAGCAAGAAGAAAACCTGGAGTGGCGCAACCAGCCTGTCGAAAAACGCCTCGCGCATGCTTTGGTGCATGGCATCACCAACTTCATCGTTGAAGACACGGAAGAATGCCGCGCCGAAATTGCAGCCAAGGGCGGGCGCCCCATCAATGTGATTGAAGGCCCGTTGATGGATGGCATGAACGTGGTCGGCGACCTTTTTGGCGCAGGCAAAATGTTCCTGCCGCAAGTGGTGAAAAGCGCCCGCGTCATGAAGCAGGCCGTGGCCCATCTCATCCCCTACATTGAAGAAGAAAAAAAGCAACTCATTGCTGCGGGTGGTGATGCCAAAGCCAAGGGCAAAATTTTGATTGCCACCGTCAAAGGCGACGTGCACGACATCGGTAAAAACATCGTGACTGTTGTACTTCAGTGCAACAACTTTGAAGTCGAGAACATGGGTGTGATGGTGCCCGCCGAGCAAATTCTCGCCAAAGCCAAAGAGATCAATGCCGACATCATTGGTTTGTCTGGCCTTATCACACCTTCACTGGAAGAAATGGCGTACGTGGCCTCTGAAATGCAGCGTGACCCTTACTTCCGAGACCGTGGCATCCCCTTGTTGATTGGTGG
>DASUDK010000019.1:0-14150 GCA_036275655.1 Limnobacter sp.
GGATAGCGGAAAAGTGTGCGAAGAGTTCGTCTGTGCCCTGATCAGGCGTAATAAAACCAAAACCCTTTGCGTCATTGAACCATTTAACGGTACCGGTCGCCATCGCGAGACCTCCTTCAAAAAACAGATACTACGATCGGAACACACGAGAATTTTCCGATCACTCGCCGGTCAAAGCCAGCTTGAATACTATTCTTTGGTGAGTTGTGGCGCGGGTCAACCATACAATAGATACATTTTTTTAGGGTTTACCCCTTGTGCTAGACAGCGCAAGTCCCATGTACAGGCAAACGCACCCAAGTGGGGCGGGTCGCCCAAAGGTGAAATTGCTTTTCCTCTGGCAGATTCGCATAATTTTCAACAGGATATGAACGCTTTTTTCAATCTAAAAATCTAGCCTTGAATAAAGGCGCAGGAATGCTCTCTAATCCTTGTTGCGTGCCCCTTAGAAGTGATTACAATGAAGTTATGAGTTCGCAAAACAGCCCATCAACAGTCCTTGAGTCGCAGACGCAAAAAGCGAAACTGCCCCCGATGTATCAAGTCGTACTTTTGAACGACGACTACACGCCCATGGAATTTGTGGTGATTGTTTTGCAGAAGTTTTTTGGCAAGGGAAGAGAACAGGCCACCCAGATCATGCTGAAAGTGCATCGTGAAGGCAAAGGGGTCTGTGGTGTGTATCCCAAAGATATTGCGTCGACCAAGGTCGAGCTGGTTAGCAGTTTCGCGAGGCAGCACCAGCACCCGCTGCAATGCGTGATGGAGGAAACATGATTGCGCAAGAGTTAGAAGTCAGTTTGCACATGGCGTTTGTTGACGCGCGTCAACAAAAGCACGAATTCATCACGGTGGAGCATTTGTTGCTGGCACTGCTGGACAATCCATCGGCAGCCGAGGTGTTGCGGTCCTGTTCTTGCGATATTGAGGAAATTCGCAAAAACCTGCAGAACTTTATCAAAGACAACACGCCTGTCGTGTCTGGTCAGGATGAGGTGGACACTCAGCCAACCTTGGGTTTCCAGCGGGTTATTCAACGCGCCATCATGCATGTGCAGAGCACGTCCAACGGCAAAAAAGAAGTCACCGGCGCCAATGTGCTGGTGGCCATTTTTGGTGAAAAAGATTCACACGCTGTGTATTACCTTCACCAGCAAGGCATCACCCGCTTGGATGTGGTGAACTACATTTCCCATGGCATCACCAAAACACCCCAGGCACCACAGCCCAAACCAGAAAACCAGCAAAACGAAAATCAAGAGCAAGAGGCCGAAGCCGCCCAAGTGACGGGTGATAAGCAGTCTCCGCTCGACCAGTACACACAGAACCTGAATGCCTTGGCCAAAGAGGGCAAAATTGACCCCCTGATTGGCCGCGAGCAAGAGGTTGAGCGTGTTATACAAGTGCTTTGTCGCCGCCGCAAAAACAACCCGTTGTTGGTCGGTGAGGCTGGCGTGGGCAAAACAGCCATCGCCGAAGGCTTGGCCTGGAGAATTGTCAAAGGCGAGGTGCCTGAAATCCTGGAGAATGCGCAAGTGCATTCTTTGGACATGGGGGCATTGCTGGCTGGCACCAAATACCGTGGTGACTTTGAGCAGCGCTTGAAGTCTGTCTTGAAACAGCTCAAAGCCAATCCGGATTCTGTGCTGTTTATTGATGAAATCCACACCTTGATTGGTGCAGGCTCTGCCTCGGGTGGCACCTTGGACGCGTCTAACCTGCTCAAGCCTGCGCTGTCTTCCGGGCAGCTCAAGTGCATTGGCGCAACCACTTTCACCGAGTATCGCGGGATTTTCGAAAAAGACCACGCATTGTCTCGACGTTTCCAAAAGATTGATGTGTCTGAGCCCACTGTGGAGCAAACCATTGAAATTTTGCGTGGCCTGAAGAGCCGGTTTGAAGACCACCATGGTGTGAAGTACTCCAGCGCGGCGATTTCTGCCGCTGCTGAGTTGTCTGCGAAGTTCATCAACGACCGACACCTGCCAGACAAAGCCATCGACGTGATTGATGAAGCGGGCGCTGCTCAACGTATTCTACCCAAGAGCAAGCAGCGCAAAACCATCACCAAAGGCGACATCGAAGACATTGTGTCGAAGATTGCACGCATCCCGCCGCAATCCGTCAACACCGATGATCGAAACAAACTGTCAACCCTGGACCGCGATTTGAAAGCGACCGTGTTTGGTCAAGACCCTGCGATTGACGCTTTGGCGGCCGCAATCAAAATGTCACGCGCTGGCTTGGGCAAAGCGGACAAACCAATTGGATCGTTCCTCTTCAGCGGTCCCACTGGGGTTGGTAAAACCGAAGTTGCAAAGCAACTGGCCTTTATCCTGGGTGTAGAACTCTTGCGCTTTGACATGTCTGAGTACATGGAGCGTCATGCTGTTTCTCGCTTGATCGGTGCGCCCCCAGGCTACGTGGGCTTCGACCAAGGCGGTTTGCTGACCGAAGCGATCACCAAAAAGCCGCATTGTGTGTTGTTGCTCGACGAAATTGAGAAGGCGCACCCAGACGTTTTCAACATTTTGTTGCAGGTGATGGACAACGGCACGTTGACCGACAACAACGGACGCAAGGCCGACTTCCGCAATGTGATCATCATCATGACCACCAATGCGGGTGCAGAGGCGCTCACCAAGCGTGGCATCGGCTTCATGGAAGCCAAGGTGCAAGGCGACGAGATGGAAGACATCAAACGCATGTTCACACCGGAGTTCCGCAACCGCCTGGATTCCATCATCTCCTTCCGTGCGCTGGACGAAGAAATCATCCTGCGTGTGGTCGACAAGTTCTTGATGGAGCTTGAAGAGCAGTTGCATCAAAAGAAAGTGGATGCGGTGTTCACCGACGATCTTCGCAAGCACCTGGCACAAAAAGGTTTTGATCCTCTGATGGGTGCTCGCCCCATGCAGCGCTTGATTCAGGACACCATCCGAAAGGCATTGGCAGATGAGTTGCTGTTTGGCAAGTTGGTCAATGGTGGGAAAGTGGCGGTGGATTTTGATGCCGTCAAGGGCGAGGTACAACTCACCTTCTCCGAAGGTGGGGCGGCTGGTGAGGAATCTGAAAGCGGTGCCGAAGTGGCGGTGGATTAAACTTTAAACGCACACCTCGTCGCCCAAAACCCCGCACCATCGGCGTGCGGGGTTTTTTTATGGCTTGCCCGCGATGCAACTTTGGTTGCGGCCTTTGTGTTTGGCCTGATAAAGCGCCTGATCTGCCATGGCCATGGTTTGGGCAATGCTCTGTTGGGTGCTGATGTTGGCCAGGCCAGCAGAAAAACCAACTTCCAGGGGGGCATTGACCCGCATCCTGTCCACGATGCGTTTGGCGTCAGCCGCGTTGCAATTGGGCAGCAACACAGCAAACTCCTCACCGCCAATGCGCGCGATGGTGTCGCCTGGACGGAAATTCATTTTCAGCAGGTCAGCAAACACTTGAAGACGGGTGTCGCCAGCGTCGTGGCCGAATGTGTCGTTGTATTGTTTGAAATAATCGATGTCGAGGATTGCGACGCTGCCCTGCATGCCACCACGCACATGGGCCAAGTGCATGTATTGGTCGGTGGCGTGCTGCCAACCACGACGGTTGAGCACCCCGGTGAGTGGATCTGTGCGCGATTGCAAAGCCAGGCGATTGATTTCAGACAACAGGCTTTTGCGCAAACGCGATTGACGCCAAAGCAGCTGGCACACATAGCCCACTGAGAAGAAAAGCACCAACAGGGTGAGCAGCAGATTGTTGCGTTGGAGCATTTGGATTTTGCTGTCTTGCTCGAATCCCGTTTGTTTAACAGCGCTGTTCAACTGCCCAAGTGTGTTGTACCAGAGGTCGATTTGTGGGGCACTGGGCGCAATGTCGCGGTTGAGTTGATGGTCAAGCTCTTCCAACTGCTTGCGTAGCGCTTGGGCGGCCTCTTGGGAGGGGCCTGGATCGGCGATGGTCTCCACAACAGCCAACCTGGCCGATATTTGATTGAGAAGGGCCTGTGCAGACAAATAGCCGCGTTGCTCAAGATCGAGGCGCACTTTGGCAGAAACACCGGGCTCCAAATGACGCAATGCCATGCTTTGCAACACCAAATCTTGGAGTGAAACTTCCAGTAGCCTCCGCTTTGCCAGGTCGTTGTTGGTGGCTTGCACCTGACTCAGGCTGAATACAGCAACACTGGCAAGCAAAACACTCAGCACGAGCCAAACCCATCTCAAGGTTTGAGACGGAAGCAAGGCACTCGGCCAAGCGATTTGACTGGTGTTTTCTGGCGCTGGTGACCTGGATAGGCCAGGTGCACTGAGTTTCATGTTGGCCCCGCAATCAACGAATTACCTTCGTGGCGATGTGAGGGGCCTAAGTTCCTGCGGTGATTAAAACGTCCTTGTTCAGCGTGTGCCAGTGCTGCCGAAGCCGCCTTCCCCGCGGGCAGATGGTGCGAATTCTGTGACCACATTGAACTGCGCCTGTACCACGGGCAAGATCACCAACTGGGCGATGCGTTCCATGGGCTCCACAGTGACAGCCGTCGCGCTGCGGTTCCACAGCGACACCATGAGTGGACCTTGATAATCTGAGTCAATCAGGCCCACCAGGTTGCCCAACACCAGTCCTTTTTTGTGCCCAAGTCCAGAGCGAGGCAATATGGTGGCGCAGTAGGCGGGGTCGCCCAAGTGCATAGACAACCCTGTTGGCACCAGTTCTGCCTGGCCAGGTTGCAAGGTGAGTGGCGCATCCAGACAGGCCCGCAAATCGAGGCCAGCACTGCCCGGTGTGCCGTAGCGGGGCAGTTGGTCTTGCATGCGCGGATCAAGTATTTTTAGCTCTACCGGAATGGTCATGGTGTTGGGCTCGAGGTGTGGGGGTTAAAGGATGACATGTTCAAGCAGGGCCAGTGCCGCTTGAAGTTTTGGAAGCTCAGGCAGGCGAAGGGGGGCGTGCTCTGGGCTGTATGCGGTGAGAGTGACTTGCTCCGCGCCCAACGCATGTTGCGCCAGGTTGCCAACAATGTAGTGCGCCTTTTTTTTGCGAAGTTTTTGAGCAGCGTACTCGTCAAGATTTTGGGTTTCCGCTGCAAAACCAATCACGGTGCGAGGTTTGCCGGTTTTCTCGGCAATTGTGCCCACTTCGGCCAAGATGTCAGGGTTGAGTTCAAACTCAATGGCCAGCCCTGGGGTGCCGCCTTCGGTTTTTTTCTGTTTGTTGGGGCTTGGGTTTTTGACGCCATAGTCGGCGACAGCCGCCACGCCCACAAAACAGTCGGACTCGGACAAATGCTGCATCACTGCACCATGCATTTGTTTGGCGGACTGCACATGCACCATGGAACAACCGTACGGCTCATTCAAGGCTGTGGGTCCACTGACCACACGCACCCGTGCTCCGAGTAACCACGCCGCTTGAGCAAGCGCATAGCCCATTTTGCCGCTGGAACGGTTGGTGACCCCGCGCACTGGGTCAATGGGTTCAAAGGTTGGACCTGCTGTGATCAACAGAGATTTGCCAGCCAGGGGTTTGGGGCTCACCGCGCGTGCGAGCTCATAGACCAATTCGGCGGGCTCAAGCATTCGGCCTTGACCCACTTCTCCGCAGGCTTGTTCACCGGATGCCGGCCCAAAGACCTGTATGCCATCGGCCCGAATTTGCTGGAGATTGCGCTGTGTGGCCGGATTGTTCCACATTTCTACATTCATGGCGGGGGCCACAGCCATCGGACAGTTTCGCGCGAGTACAAGGTTGTCCAGCAGGTTGTCGGCAAGGCCATGCGCATACTTGGCCATGCTGTTGGCTGTGCAGGGTGCGATCAGCATGAAGTCTGCGGCACGGCCAATGTCGATGTGGGGCATGCCGCGATCGTTTGCACCCTCTGGCCATTGGGACACATACACCGCCCCACCACTGAGCGCCTGGAAGGTCAGTGGGGCAACAAAATGGCTTGCTGCAGGGGTCATCACAACCTGCACCTTGCATCCCTGTTTGACCAGCAGGCGAACCAACTCAGCCGATTTGTAGGCGGCGATGCCACCGCATACACCCAACACCAATTGAAGGTCTTGCAGTCCTGGCAGTTTTGGCATGTCGGCTTGGGTCATGCTGTGTGTCTCCGGGCGCTTTGCGCTTATTTGGCGTCTTCGCGGTTAAAGAACAGCTCGTCAAGAATGAGCCCAATCGCACCCACCGTGATGGCCACATCCGCGACGTTGAAGGCCGGCCAGTGGTAGTTCTGAACATAAAAGTCCAAGAAGTCGATCACGGCGCCATGCAACAGGCGATCAATCAAGTTGCCGATGGCACCGCCCAGAATACTGGCCAAACAGAACATGGCGAATTTTCGGTGGCTTGACGAACGCATCATGAACAGAATCACGATGCTCGCCAGCACTGCCACAGCGGACAAAAAGTGACGCTGCCAACCTTCTTGATCGGCCAAAAAGCTGAATGCTGCGCCTGGATTGAGCACATGAACGAGGTTGAAAAAGCTGGTTACCTCCACCACGGCGCCCAAGTCCAGCCGGGCTTGAACCCAGAGCTTGGTGAGCTGATCGAGCAAGATCAGCACGAGAGAAAAACCAATCCAGGGCAGGATGGATTTGCGTGGCGGTTTGAGCGCGGCAGGCGCTTTGCCAGCTGCGTTGATTGCATTGGTTTTAGACATGATTGCGAACCTCACCTTCGCCATACAAATTGCTTACGCAACGACCACAAATACTCGGATGCTCTGCGTTTTTTCCAGTGTCTGGCCGCACGTGCCAGCAACGCTCGCATTTGTCTCCTTGGGCTGTTGTCACCTCAATTTGTTCCTCTGTTGCTTGCACAATTTGTACATTCGACACAATCAACAAAAACTTCAAGTCCTCGCCAAGGCTGGCAGCAGCGTTGTAGAGCTGGGCGGGAAGCTTGAGGGTGACCGCACCTTGTAGAGAAGACCCGATTTTCCCCTCGGTGCGCAGGTTTTCAAGTTCTTTTACCACGCGTGCGCGCAGCGCCAGCAAGTCTGTCCATTTGGCGCCCAGTGCGTCGGCTTGGGCCACTTCGGGCACTTTGTAAAACTCATTGCAGAATATGGAGGGTTCTACATTGCCCATCACTTCACGTGCTTCTTCGGCGGTGAAGCTCAGGATGGGTGCCATCAAGCGAAGCAGGGCGTGAGTGATGTGGTAGAGCGTGGTTTGTGCGCTTCGACGCGCATGGGAATGCACGCCGGTGGTGTAAAGGCGGTCTTTCAGCACGTCCAGATAAAATGCGCCCAGGTCTTCGGAGCAGAAAATTTGAAGTTTGCTGACGATTGGGTGGAATTCATAACCCATGTAATGCGCTTCGCACTCGCTTTGTAGTTTCGCAAGCAATGTGAGTGCGTATTGGTCGACTTCAGCCAGTTGGTGCGTGGGCACAGCCTGGGTCGCAAAGTCAAAGTCCGAAATGTTGGCCAGCAAAAAGCGCAAGGTGTTGCGAATGCGTCGGTAGCTCTCGACCACCCGTTTGAGGATTTCATCCGAAATGGTCAGTTCGCCAGAATAATCTGTGCTGGCCACCCAGAGGCGCAGAATTTCAGCCCCCATTTTGTCGGAGACCTCTTGGGGGGCAATCACATTGCCCACCGATTTGCTCATTTTGCGGCCCTGGCCGTCCACCACAAATCCGTGGGTCAGCAAGGCCTTGTAGGGTGGCACGCCATTGATCATGCAACTGGTGAGCAGTGAAGAGTGGAACCAGCCGCGATGCTGGTCGGACCCCTCGAGGTACAAATCAGCGGGGAAATGGCTTTCATCGGCGTGGCTGCCGCGCAGCACGGTTTCGTGTGTGGTGCCAGAGTCAAACCACACATCCAGTGTGTCGGGATTTTTGATGTAGTCCTTCGCTTCGTCGCCGATCAATTCTTCAACCGTGATGTGTTGCCAAGCCTCGATGCCTTGCTTTTCGATCAGTTGCGCAATTGTCTCGATCAGTTCTGGCGTGCGTGGATGCAACTCGCCTGTCTCGCGATGCACCAGGAATGCCATGGGCACTCCCCATTGCCGCTGACGGGACAGGGTCCAGTCTGGCCGGTTGGCAATCATGGCGTGCAGGCGCGCTTTGCCCCAAGCCGGGAAAAACTCTGTGGCTTCCACACCGGCCAGTGCCTTTTCGCGCAAACTGCCGGAGCCATCTTTGGGCGCCAGGTCCATGCCCGCAAACCACTGGGAGGTGGCTCGGTAAATCACCGGTGTTTTGTGGCGCCAGCAGTGCATGTAGCTGTGACCAAACTTCACTTGCTTGATGAGCGAACCCACTTCGATCATTTTTTCAACAATGAGCGGGTTGGCTTTCCAGATGTGCAAGCCACCGAAGTAGGGCAGGGAATCTGCGTATACACCGTTGCCCATCACGGGGTTGATGATGTCGGCGTCTTTTAGGCCATACGCTTTGCTGGTTACAAAGTCGTCCACGCCATAGGCTGGTGCGCAGTGAACAATGCCGGTGCCTGCATCGGTGCTCACGTATTCAGCCAGGTACACAGGGCTTAAGCGGTCATAAAAAGGGTGTTTAAACGCCAGGCCTTCCAATGCAGCGCCTTTCGCAGTGGCCAGTTCAGACCCCTGAAGTTCGTAACTTTCAAGGCAGGGTTTGACCCTTTCTTGAGCGAGCAACAAATACTTGCTGCCCACATCCACCAGGCTGTAGACCAGTTCTGGATGTACATTCAGCGCTTGGTTGGCAGGCAGTGTCCACGGCGTGGTGGTCCAAATCACCAGTTGGCCGGGTTTGGCCTGCAAGGTGGTCAAAGGAACATGGAATGCGGCAGCAAGTTTGTCCAGGTTTGTTTGGTCAAATGCAAAGCCCACGTCGACTGCGATGTCTTGCTTGTCTTTGTATTCAACCTCGGCCTCGGCCAGCGCAGAGCCGCAATCGAAACACCAGTTCACAGGTTTCAAGCCGCGGAACACATAGCCCTTTTCCATGATTTTGCCCAAGGCGCGAAGTTCGTCTGCCTCGTTGCCAAAGTTCATGGTTTTGTAAGGGTTGTCCCAGTCGGCCAGCACACCGAGTCGAATGAAGTCTTTTTTCTGACGTTCAATTTGTTCGGCGGCGTACGCTCGGCTTTTTTCTTGTACCTCCAAGGTGGGTTTGCCCTTGCCGATGGTTTTTTCAATCTGGATTTCAATGGGCATGCCGTGGCAATCCCAGCCAGGCACATAGCGGGCGTCGTAACCAGCCAGGCAGCGGCATTTCACGATGATGTCTTTGAGGATTTTATTAACAGCGTGGCCAATATGAATATCACCATTGGCGTAGGGGGGGCCGTCGTGCAAAACAAACTTGGGTTTGCCTGTCTTGGATTGGCGAATGGCCTTGTACAAGTCTTCTTTGCACCATTGTTCAACCCAGTTGGGTTCCCGCGCGGGCAGATTGCCGCGCATGGGAAAGGGCGTGTCGGGCAGGTTCAGTGTGTTCTTGTAATCCATCGTGGGTTAACAGCCTGTATTTGAAATCTTGGGTGGATTGGCGGCCAGCAAAGCCATGGCATCCGCCGTGTCTTTGTGCATTTGTTCAACCATCTTATCGAGCGAGTCAAAATGTTGTTCTGGGCGAATGTGCGCCAGCACTTCGATGCGCAGCAGTTTGCCGTATGCATTGCCTTGCCAGTTGGGAATGAAAGTTTCCAACAGGATTTGGTCGGATTGTTCAACCGTGGGTCGCACTCCCATGCTGGCAACCGCTGGCAGCGGCTTTGGCCCCAGCCCATGCACCCAAACCGCCAAAATGCCGGTGAGTGCGCTGGCCCGCCCGGCGATGCGCAGATTCATGGTGGGAAAGCCCAGTGTGCGGCCTAGTTTTTTGCCGTGCACAATGTGACCGGAATACACCAGTGGATGCCCCAACATGTGCGTGGCGGTGGACACATCTCCAGCCTTCAAGGCTTCGCGAATGTTCGAGCTTGAGACCCGAGTGCCGTTGTTTCGTACCTCGGGCAGGTCATTCACAATGAAGCCACGGGCATGGCCCAGCGCCTTGAGCATTTGAAAGTCGCCAGCCCGTTTGGCACCAAAGCGAAAGTCATCGCCGACCCAAACCTGTTTTGCGTTCAGCAGCTTTACCAGCACTTCGTCCACAAAAGCCTCGGGGCTGAGGCCCGCGGTGCCGCTGTGAAAGGGCAGAATGCAGACCTGTTCGATGCCGCAGCGTTTCATTTCGATGACGCGGTCACGCAGGGTGGAAATGCGGTCGAGCTTAAAACTGTTGCTGAAAAATTCTTTGGGATGCGGATGAAGCGTCACAACGGTCGGCACCAGGCCTTCGCTTTGTGCCGCCTTTACAACACGTGCGAACAAAGCCGCGTGGCCCAGGTGGACCCCGTCGAAATTGCCGATGGTGAGGGCGGTGCTCAAGCGCTGTGGATTGACGCCTGGGCGGCGAATGATTTTCATGCCGGAAAGCTGGGTCTTGGAGGTTAGAACAACCCGTCATTATACGGCCTGAAACAAGAAAACAAGGGCGTTTTTCCCTGCACAGTGATAAACTCGCGCCATGCAAAAAACCGCGCCCACCATTGTCGTCCTGATTTCTGGACGAGGCTCCAACCTTCAAGCCCTGATTGACCACGCCAATGCAACAGGCGCATATCGCCTTGCGGCCGTGATTTCCAATCGCCCACAGGCGGGCGGACTTGCACTGGCCGCACAGGCCGGTATTCCCACGCAAGTGCTCGATCACACCGCCTTTGAAGGTCGAGACGCTTTTGATGAAGCCCTGGCTGCGCTTGTTGACCAGCACAAGCCCGACTGGGTCGTGCTGGCTGGTTTTATGCGCATACTCACCGAGGGGTTTGTTCACCATTTTCAAGGGCGCCTGGTGAATGTGCACCCATCCCTGCTGCCAGCGTTTCCTGGCTTGAAGACCCACCAGCAGGCCCTGGATGCCGGCGTGCGTGTGCATGGTGTGACGGTGCATTTGGTGACCGCCCAGCTTGACCATGGCCCCATCGTGGACCAGGCCGTGGTGCCTGTGCTGCCTGGTGACACGGCCGATACATTGGCTCAGCGGGTGCTGACCTTGGAGCATGTCATTTACCCCCGCGCAGTGGCGGCGCTTGCCAGTGGCCAAGTCCGCTGGGTTGATGGCCGCATGCAGGGTGTGTTTGACACCCAACTGGTACACGCCCTTCCTTAAACGATCACAGAGAACACCGTTGCCATGGCAAATACAGGCAAAAAAAATACCCCTTTCCGCAAACCCGCAGGCAAGGGGGGAGGCCGCAAGGCCAAAGACGCAACCATTTCTCGCTACGGCATGGTCAGCCAGGTTGCGCAGCTGATTGACTTGTTGAATCAGTTTGATGGGCCAGCAGACGCCACCATTTCTAGATTTTTTAAAGACCACCCGGAATTGGGGGGGCGCGATCGACCCTTGGTGGCCGAGGCGGCGTATTGCTGGCTGCGTTACCGTTACCGAATCAATCACCTTGCACAAGCCGGTGAAGGCCCTTCCGTGATGCGGCAGGCCAAACTGGCATTGTTGTGGAGCGGTGCGCCAGAGCCCATTTGGTCGGCTGGCAAGCGTGAAGACAATGAATGGTTGAGCCGGGTCATCAATGTTCAGGCGGAGAACTTGAATCTTGAGGCCCGAACGTGCTTGCCCGAATGGCTTTACCGCAAGCTTGAAGAGCAGTTTGGTGTGGACCGCGCAGAGAGCTTTGCCTTGGCCGTGTTGAGCGCAGCGCCGTTGGATGTGCGGGTGAACACCTTGAAAACTTCCACCCCGGAATTGCTCGCGGCACTGGCCGCCTTGGGCATTGAAATGCATCCGATCGATGGGCTGCCGGATGGTTTGAGGGCTGTTGGCAAACCGGTGATTGGTCGAACAGAGCTCTTTCAAGACGGATTGATGGAAGTGCAGGACGCAGGCAGCCAATGGGTGAGCCGCCTGGTGGCTCCGCGCCGCAGCGATCTGGTGATTGATTTTTGTGCCGGTGCTGGCGGAAAAACCCTGGCCATCGCAGCCCTCATGAAAAACACGGGCCGTGTGGTGGCCTTGGACACTTCCGAGCGTCGTTTACAAAAGTTCAAGCCCCGCGCTGCCCGCTCGGGCATGAGTAATTTTTACACCATGGTGATCAATGACGAGGCCGATCCACGCCTGAACAAATATTTTGGCAAAGCCGATCGGGTCTTGGTGGACGTGCCTTGCAGTGGCATGGGAACCCTGCGTCGTAACCCGGATCTAAAGTTCAGACAGGATTTGCAAAGTCTGTCAGAATTAAAATTGAAGCAGAAATCCATCATCGAGCACGCGGCCCGTTTGGTGAAGCCCGATGGTCGTCTTGTGTACATCACATGCAGTGTTCTTCGCGACGAAAACGAAGACATTGTTCAAGCATTTCTTCAGGAACACCCTGAGTTTCGCCTTCGTCGCTGGACGGAGGTGCTCAACCCTGGGGAACGCCCGTCCAAGGCCAATATCGCCGAGGACATGCTTCGACTTTGGCCGGAAGATGGTGAATCGGACGGCTTTTTTGCAGCGGTGTTACAACGGTCCAAGGCCTGAACTGAATACAAATTCCAAATGTGTTCTGGCTTTAAAAGTACACTTGTACACTGAAAATTGTATGTGCGGCCCCTCGGAAGCAAACAAAGGTCTGCCGTGCCAGTTAAACCACGACAACAGAGATTGTGAACATGATTGAATTTTTGACCCACGGCTTGACCGGCGCCTCTTGGGGCGAGATGGTGGTGTACACCTTGGTGGCGACCCACATCACCATTGTGGCGGTGACGGTTTATTTGCATCGTTGCCAGGCGCACCGTGCGCTTGAGGTACACCCAGCGTTGGCTCATTTTTTCCGTGCCTGGCTGTGGCTGACCACAGGCATGAGCACCCGTGCGTGGGCTGCCATTCACCGCAAACACCATGCCAAATGCGAAACTCCTGACGATCCGCACAGCCCGCAAACGCGTGGCTTGAAAAAGGTGTTCTGGGAAGGCGCCGAGCTTTACCGCGCTGAGGCGAAGAACCCCGAAACCTTGGCCAAATACAGCCATGGAACGCCCAGCGATTGGCTGGAATTTCAGGTGTATGAGAAGTTTCCATGGCAGGGCGTGGGTTTTACCCTGGTGCTGAACTTTGTTCTGTTTGGCTTCCCGGGTGTCAGCATTTGGGGAATTCAAATGCTGTGGATCCCAGTGCTGGCCGCAGGGGTGATCAACGGAATTGGCCATTTTTGGGGCTATCGCAATTTTGACTGCCCGGATGCCAGCCGCAACATCTCGCCGTTTGGCATTTTGATTGGTGGCGAAGAACTGCACAACAATCACCACACCCACGCCACCTCGGCCAAACTCAGCTCCAAGTGGTATGAGTTTGACATCGGCTGGATGTACATTCGCATCTTCAGTGCGCTGGGTTTGGCCAAAGTGAAAAAAGTGGCTGAGGCGCCCAAGTTTAGTCCCGATGGCAAACGCGCCTTGGACCTGGCCACCGTACAAGCTGTGGTTAACCACCGTTATGACGTAATGGCCCGTTACGCCAGCTCGATGCGCAAGGCCTTCCGTTCTGAAGCAGCATTGCTCAAGCAAAAAGCGCAAAGTGCTCAAGAGCGAAACGTGCTGGCCAAGGCCAAGAAGTTGCTATCCATTGATGAAACCAAATTGACCGCGCAGCAGCAAGCGGAATTGGCCCAGTTGTGCGCACAGTCCAAGATGCTCAACACCCTGGTGGAAATGCGTCGTGAGCTGCGTGCCATATGGGAAAAGACCAACCTGAGCCGCGAGCAAATGCTGGCGCAGTTGCAGGCATGGTGTGAACGTGCAGAGCAAAGCGGTATTCGCTGGCTTGAGGACATGTCTATTCGAATTAGACGCTACGCTGCCTAAGGGCATCTGTTGTTTGGTGGGTTGCTTAAGCCCCTGTCTTGGTCAATGCGCCGGGTCAGGGGCTTTTGATTGATTGCCCCTTTGCTTTGTTGCTCGCGTTTTGAAGCACACCGCGGCCAAGCCCCTTGGCTTTGTTGCCTGCGCCTTGAAGCACACCGGGGCCAAGCCCCTTTGCGACGGCCAATCTGTATTTCCCTCCCTGAGCCTGGCCTGAACTGAGGCCCACCCTCGAAAAAAGAGGTCGGGCTGGGCCTCTGCCCCGTTGGGTCACCGTTCATGCACGGCACGGTCGGGCAGATTGTCCTG
>DASUDK010000020.1:0-3213 GCA_036275655.1 Limnobacter sp.
GGTGATTGAACTGATGCGCAAACACATGAAGGCATCGAGTTTTAAGATGTGGCGCAAACGCATGGCGGGCCGCAACACCAAACACGTGAAGCTGCGCAGCCCAGAGGTGGGCCGGCACCACTGCCCCACGCAATACAAGCCACGCTAGGCCACCACAGTGTGTGGCCTTGTGGCTTTAATCAATACTTGCGCTTGCGTGCAGACTGCACAGGGCTACGCCCTTCAATGTGCCTGAAGGTGATTCGTCCCTTGCTCATGTCGTACAACGACAACTCCAGGGACACCTTGTCGCCCGCAATAATCCGGATGTGGTTTTTGCGCATTTTGCCCGCGCTGTAGGCAATCAATTTGTGACCATTGTCCAGGGTCACCAAAAAACGGGAATCGGGCAGAATTTCGTCCACCAGGCCGTTCATTTCCAGCAATTCTTCTTTTGCCATGTTGCAATCTCCAGTGAATGCAAAAAGCCCGGCCGTGGCCGGGCTTCTAATCAGGCAGCGCGAATGTTGGAAGCCTGCAGGCCTTTGGGGCCACTTGTTACATCGAAAGACACTTGCTGGCCTTCGGTGAGGGATTTAAAACTGTTGCTCTGAATGGCCGAGAAATGCGCGAACAAATCTTTGCTGCCGTCAGACGGTGCAATAAAACCAAAACCTTTTGAATCATTGAACCACTTCACAATGCCTGTTGCCATGCTTGAAACTCCTGAAAAATAAAAATACGGGGTACTGCCCCAACGGGGCGACAGTCAAGAGGGCAAAGGATTGAAGGGAAGAATACCGCGCGTGGCGGATAAAAAACCGAGCAGCTAAAGCTGAACTTGAAGATCGCTGGTGCCCACTATCCACTGGTTTGCCAGCAATTGCAAACTTTATTTGTTTTTATTTTGAAGAACCCGGCAACAAATCCGCCAGGCTCAACACCGAGCGTGCCACCTCCACCAGCTTGCGGTTTTGGTCCATGGCGGTTCTGCGCAGCATGCGGTAGGCACTCTCCTCGTCCAACCCACGGTGCATCATCAAAATGCCCTTGGCCCGCTCAATCACCTTGCGCTCATCCAGCGAAGCTTTCACCGCATTCAATTCTTCGGTGAGGTGATGCAAACGTTCTGATTGCGCACGCAGCACATCCAACATGGCCTGGTTCACAGGCCCATTGGATGCAGCCCCATCTGCATCGGTGGGCGCAAAGAGTTTCTCGGGCTCCAAACCTGTGGCAAAGGCATTCAAAGGCGAAATAATTTCAGGCGCGGCCAAAGCGTTCAAATCATGCTCTTGCGGAATCACCCCACGCACCAGCTTGCGGATTTTGTCGTCGCACAGCGTTTTCAAACGCTCGGCCAACTGCAACTCCACACCATGAAACGCATCCATGCGCTGCGTGCAACAGGCAAACCAATCGTCAGAGTGCTCAGGCTGCAGCACCGAGTCCACCGCCCCCAGCAACACCTGGCGCATGCGCACCAACGCCGCGCCCGCCTCCGGCACCTGGAGCGCCACATGCGCGCCTTGCTGCGCATTGGCAAACGATTCAAAACGTTGCAAAGCCTGCTCTTGCATCTCCATCAAATACTCAATGGTTTGCACCTGCTCCGCCGTAATTTTGCCAGCCGCATAGGCCGCTGCACCGGTGGCACGCTCCTGGCCCGCCCACTCCTTGCCCTGCATCAAATGGAACAAAGCCACCAACAGGCGAGAAATATCCGGGTCCACCGCCACATCGGCCGCCTCAAAAATCAGTGCCAGCAAAGCCTCCACCACTTGGCGATACTGGCCCGTGATGGTGGCTGGCGTGTGCAGCAGCGCACCCACCCGGCCACGAATGTGCGGCAGCTCATCCAGCGCGTGCAAAGCCATTGCAATTTTGGTGTACAAACGCACGCCGCCACTGAGCTGCGCAGGCTGGTCGCCATCCACCAAACGGGCCAACAGGCTATTGTGAGCCGCCCCGGTGGCCTGTATGCGCTCGGCGCGCAACGCCGCATAGCGTTTGCCCTGCGAGGCAAGAAACAAGTTAGAAGCCCCCCGCTCATGCTGCAAGCAATGGATCAACTCACTGGCCACACAAATCAGCTCGCAGGTGCGGGACAAACTGCCCAACTCCTCCACCTCACAACGCCTGGCGGCCAGCAAAAAATTAAGCGCGGTACTCACACCAATCAACCCTGAAAAATTGCCTTACAAAGGCCACAGTGTCGGATGAAACGGCCGCGCAGGCAAGTCCACGGAGAATCAACCCCCGCCGGTGTCGCGTGGATTTGGCCCGCGCTTTGCATCCCAGCCCTGCATCCCCCTTTGCGGCCTGATCCACCGCTTCATTTCTACCCCGCCAAACGTTTCGCCCATACTGCTGGCTGCTTGTTTTTCTTCGGCTCCTCGGCATGAACTCCCCAGCCAGCACCTTTCACGAAGACCACCTGCGGCGCAAGGCCCAATCCCTGCAACTGGCCTTCACCCGCGCACTCAACAGCCACGATGGCTCCGCTCCGCTTTACCTGCACCAGGAGATGGACTTCCTGGGTCACTTTGAGCCCGACCTCCAAGTCAGCCTCACCCTGGTGCCCGAGGTGATGGCGCAAGACCCGGTTGCCGGGGTCATGATGATGACTGCTCACTTAGACACCAAACAAACCAGCAGCCTGGTGGCCGCCGTCGAAAACGGCACACTCACCAGCGCCTTGCTCATGCAATTGTTTGGCCCCACCAACTTGCCCGGCAACTTGGCCAACCTGATTGAGGCGCAGGCCAAGGCCCGCTTCACGGGCAAGCTCAACAAAGCGTTGGGGGCCATGCTGGCCAGCGGCAAAGCCCGCACCATCAAATTGGGCAATGGCGTGGAGTTGAAGGCGGTGGGCTTTAAAGGCCCCAACCAATTTGGCAAGCACGCCGATGTGATGCTGCGCATACGCCAGCCCAATGCCAAGCAAATCACCCTGCTGGAAAAACACCAATTCCAATCCATCAGCAAAAACATCCGCAGCAAGTCCTTGGGCCAAGACGCATTTCGGCACAACAAGGTGATGAGCATTGGTCGACAAATGTCCGACGAACTGTGGGAGCTGCGCAGGCTGCAAGGTGCGCCATGGCTAAGCTCGATCAAAGTGGGTGGCGTGCTTGCGTTTGGACCCACGATGATCAATGACGTTTTGAACAACTACAACCACCACGCCAAACTGGATCAAAAGTTCAACTACAAACAGTTCGCGGTGGACAC
>DASUDK010000021.1:0-37141 GCA_036275655.1 Limnobacter sp.
TTTTGTAAATACCCAGCGCTTCTGAGTGCGCTGGTGCTTGAAATCTTTTTTCAGCTCAAGGCGGGCTCAAACAAGCCGCGCGCCTCTTTTTCGTACATCATTGCCGTCTTCCAGGGCAGGCGGCTAACCCGTTAATAAAAAACACCTCAGGGGGCGCGAAAAGAATCCAAATCGGCCCAGTCCCAAGCGATAATTCGATTATATGCTGAACCTCGCTCATTGGTAAAACAAAGAATTGAAAACACAGGAAAAACCCAATCCAGACAAAGCGGTATTGATTGAAATTGACGAGCGCCATCAAGATCAAAGGCTCGATAATTTTTTAACCGCCGTGTGCAAGGGTGTGCCAAAAAGCCATTTGTTCAGAATCATCCGATCGGGTGAAGTTCGGGTCAATCGAGGCCGGGCTGAGGCCAAAACCAAGCTTCAGCTTGGGGATTTGGTGCGCATACCGCCTATAAAAACAACAATAAAACAAGAGCTTACAGACATTTCTTCGATCGATTCGGATTTTTCTGTGCGGGCGCTTCGCCAGGCTGAGCAATTGTCAGTCCTTTTTGAGGATGACCATCTGTTGGTGGTCAACAAGCCTTCTGGCTTGGCCGTACACGGTGGTTCAGGTGAGTCCTTGGGCGTGATTGAATGCATTCGCGCCAGTCGGATGAACCTTCATGAAGACCTGGCCCTGGTTCATCGGATTGATCGGGAAACATCGGGTGTGCTGGTGATTTCTAAAAAACGTAGCGCACTGAGGAAGTTACAAGAACAACTTCGCAATAGATCTTGGAAAAAATACTATCAAACGCTGGTTTTGGGTGAGTGGCCTGCCAGTTTGAGGCAGGTGGATTTGCCTTTGAGAAAAACGCAAGCCTCTGAAAAAGAACAACGCGTGTTTGTAGACCCTGAAGGTGACAAAGCGCTTTCAAAATTTAAGTTAATACAACAATTTAAAGATCAAAATTCAAGTTATACATTGCTTCGAGTTCAAATTCTCACTGGCCGCACGCATCAAATTCGGGTTCACACCAG
This sequence comes from Limnobacter sp., assembly GCA_036275655.1. Taxonomy (GTDB): domain Bacteria; phylum Pseudomonadota; class Gammaproteobacteria; order Burkholderiales; family Burkholderiaceae_B; genus Limnobacter. The sequence goes on from DASUDK010000021.1 coordinate 1,030, forward strand.
CGCCAGTCAGCACCCCATCGCCGGGGATGATCGTTATGGTGACTTTGAGGTTAACCGACGTTTGGCGAAGATGGGCTTAAAAAGAATGTTTTTGCATGCCGCGAGCTTGGAGTTAATCCATCCTTTCACAAATGAATCTATAGTTATAGAAGCGCCGCTGGCACCAGAGCTGGCGAGATTTCTCAAATCACTACAGGCAGTATCCACTCCATGACATTCAAAATGGTCGTATTTGACTGGGATGGCACCATCCTGGATTCAACAGGCACCATCACCCGAGCCATACAGAGCGCATGCGTTGACGCGGGCCTGCCGGATCCCGGTCCAGAAATTGCCTCCTACGTCATTGGTTTGGGGTTGGGAGACGCCTTGCGTCACGCCGCGCCCGGTGCCACAGATCGTCAAATCGCCAGTCTCGTGGACAGTTATCGCCGGCACTATTTGAGCAAAGACCACGAGTTGGAGTTGTTTGCGGGCGTTACACCATTGTTGCAGACCCTCAACGACATGAATGTTATTTGCACCGTGGCCACCGGCAAAAGCCGTCAAGGGCTGAACCGCGCGATGGAAAACTCAGGCACTGGCAGGTATTTCATGGGGTCGCGTTGCGCCGATGAGTGCCACAGCAAGCCCCACCCACAAATGTTGCTGGAGTTGATGGATGAGTTTGGTACTCACCCGGATGATGTGGTGATGATAGGGGACACCACGCACGACCTTAGCATGGCGCAGGCGGCTGGCGTGGCTGCCCTTAGTGTGCAAACGGGTGCTCACCCACCAAAATTGCTGAACCAGGTGCCTCATTTGAAGTCTTTCCACTCCATCAATGAGTTGGCCCCTTGGCTTATTCAAACAATCTCAGGCAAGTGAACCAAGTATGAGTGAATTGCAAGTGTGCACGTCGGCAGACGTTTCGGAGGGCGGTACAGGCTACCGCTTCAAGGTTTTATACAACGGGGAAGAGGCATCCGCCTTTGTGGTGCGTGTCGACAATCAGGTGCGCAGCTTTTTGAATCGTTGCTCGCACGTGCCCGTGGAGTTGGATTGGAATTACGGCGAGTTTTTGGATGATTCTGGTCGGATTGTTGTGTGCGCCACGCACGGAGCAAGCTACGACGCCACGGATGGCAATTGTCTGGGCGGTCCTTGTGACGGTAACCCTTTGGTGCGCTTGCAGGTGCAGGAGCGGGAAGGCAACATCTATTGGACCCCGGCTGGCGCTGTCACGGTTCCACCCGAGGGCATTGAGGATTGAGCATGAACGAAAATACACCCGATACATTCGACCCTCAGGGCGGAAGCAACCCGAACGCCAAATCTGTAAGCAAATCGCGACAGGATGAAGGCTGGGAGCGCAAATTGTTGGAGAAGCTGGCCAGCGAGTCCTTGCTGGAGCAGCGTCGCAAACGCCGTTGGGGCATCTTTTTTAAGTTGCTGGGGTTTGCCTATGTGGGTGTTTTGATCGCCTCCGTGCTGGGTTATGCCACCGCGCCGGCCTTGGAAGTGACCCGGCACACCGCCCTGGTGGACTTGGATGGCGTGATTGCCAGCGACACACTTGCAAGCGCTGATCGAATCAACAGCAGCTTGCGCGCAGCTTTCGAGAGCACGGAGTCGGTTGGCGTGATTCTCAGGATCAACAGCCCAGGAGGCAGTCCAGTGCAGGCCGGTCTCATCAATGATGAAATCCAAAGGCTCCGTGCCCAATACCCCAACAAGCCGCTTTATGCGGTGGTCGAAGAGGTTTGCGCCTCGGGCGGCTATTACGTGGCCGCTGCCGCAGACAAAATTTACGTGGACAAGGCGAGCTTGGTCGGGTCAATTGGCGTGATCATGAACGGCTTTGGCTTCACGGAAGCCATGAAGAAGCTGGGCGTGGAACGCAGGCTGATCACAGCGGGTGAAAACAAGGGGTTTCTTGACCCATTCAGCGAGCAAGACCCCTACCAAACAGAGTTTGCACGCCAGATGGCCGAAGAGATTCACCAGCAGTTCATTGCTGAGGTGAAGGAGGGGCGGGGCGATAAACTCAAACCCAACCCAGAGCTATTCTCTGGCTTGGTTTGGACGGGTGCAAAAAGCGTTGAATTGGGCTTGGCTGACGAAATTGGCTCCATCGACATGGTGGCGCGTGACGTGCTGAAGGCTGAAAATATTCTTGATTACACCGAGCAAGATTCTTTCGCGGAGCGTTTCGCAAAGCGAGTCGGTGTGGTGTTTGGTCAGAGTGTGCGCAGCGCATTCCCCGAATTGAGCAGCGCCTGGATTCGTTAACTGGGACTCAGCTTGCAAGCCACATAAAAATACAGGGCTGCTTGCCAGGCGCTTTGGGGTTGTTTCTCCAATGCGCCACGGTCTGGCTGATGATGGTTTCTCCAGGCCCGGTCAGGTCCCAAGCCAGGCATAGCCGGGTATTGCCTTGCAGCGTCTTGCACAGCGCCTCCAGCAGCCTTTCGTTTCTGAAGGGTGTTTCAATCACAATTTGTGTGCATTGCTGAACACGCGACTCCTGCTCGCTGCGTTTGATCCAATTGTCCCGGTCGGTTGCGTCCACGGGCAGATAACCATTGAATTTGAACTGTTGCCCGTTTAATCCGCTGGCCATGAGGGCCAATAAAATGCTGCTTGGGCCCACCAGTGGGTGAACCGCGCATCCCATTTCATGCGCCATCTGGACCAGCTCGCTCCCCGGGTCTGCCACGCCAGGGCAGCCGGCGTCGCTTAGCAGCCCAATGGGCTCTCCGGCCTTTGCGCGCTCAAGCAGAGTCACTTTTGCCGCGTGGTCCAAAGTACCAATTTCGTGCAGTGCAAGTTCCCTCAGGGGTTTGGGCATCTTAAACAGACCCAGCGCAGCGCGTGCCGGTTTGGCGTTTTCAACCACCCAAGTGTTGCAAGCCTGCACCTTGGGCAGGTCGGCTGCCAGCAACGGCATGGTTGCCTCTTGCTGGCTCAATGGGCTTGGCACCAGAATCAACATGGTTATGGCAGCTTGAATCCAAAGTCCCGCAGCGCTCGGCACACATCAATCAGGGGCAGGCCGATCAGCGCGGTTGGGTCTGTGGATTCTATTCGTTTGAGCAGCGAAATGCCGAGCCCCTCGCTTTTTGCGGAGCCGGCGCAGTCGTATGGTTCCTCGGCCAGCAGGTATCGTTCAATTTCGCTGGCGTCCAATTCGCGAAATTCGACAGCCGTTGGCACGGTGAATTGAACAATCTGAGCGGTGTTTTTGCGGCAAATGCACACCGCGGTGTGAAATACGATCGTTTTGCCGCTCATGCTTCTTAACTGCGCCCTGGCTCGATCGTGCGTGCCCGGCTTGCTCACGGCGACACCGTCTACGTCGGCAACTTGATCGGAGCCGATCACCACCGCGTCCGGGTGGTGCTCTGCGATTGCCATCGCTTTTTCACGCGCCAGGCGTTCGCAGGTTTGCAGGGGCGACTCCCCATCGGCTGGGGATTCGTCAATTTGAGGCGCCTCGCAGCGAAAATTCAAATGCAGTCGGCCCAGCAATTCCCGGCGGTATTTTGAGCTGGATGCCAAAAAAAGCGGTGGATTCATGAGGTTTTAGCGCAGCAGCACTTTGACAGAAGCTTGGATCGGGGGTATTATCGCGCGTTTCCTGCTTTTCTTAATTGCATGCGGCACAAAGCCTCTCAAAAAGAATGGGATGAGTTCGATGCTTGGTCTTTTTGTAGACTGGGTGGCCGTGTGAGCAGTGCAGATGTGGCGTTTGACTTCCCACGCCTGGCCCAAGACGAGAACATCCTTGGTTTTCAGGTGCAACATTGGGAAGTGTCTGGGCATGTCAATGCCAAGTCGGAAAGCGTGTTGCAACTCCAAGGCGAGTTCACCGCTGAGTTTTCTTGTGTGGCGTGTGGCAAAGGGGTGGTGCAAGCCATCCCCTTCAAGCGGTTTTTGGTGCTGAAAAAGTCCGAGGCCGAGGCAGACGCCTACGATGACGACACCTTGGACGATGACACAGATGTGGTGGCGTGCCCAGGTGCGATACAATTGAGAGATTGTTTGGAAGATGAGCTGATGTTGGTGTGTCCGATGTTTCCGCGGCACGCTGAATGCCAGCCAGTCGAACAAGCCAAGAATTTTGGGGAGGATCAGGTCGACTCTGCTGATCCTCCTGCCAAAGAAGTACAGCGTCCCTTTGCCAACCTCGGCGACCTGCTCAAGGCTGGCAAGAAGTAACATTTTTAATATGGAGTTTTATCATGGCCGTTCAACAGAACAAAAAATCACCATCCAAGCGTGGCATGCACCGTTCGCACCAAAACCTGACAGCACCAACCCTGTCGGCAGATTCGTCTTCTGGTGAAACTCACCTGCGTCATCACATCAGCCCCAACGGCATGTACCGGGGCAAAAAGGTTGTAAAAACAAAAGCTGACGAGTAATAACAATTACAACTCAAAGGCAACTGCAGTCTGTTGCCATGAAAACCAAAAGGCGTGAAAACGGATGGTTCGCATAGCAATTGATTGCATGGGTGGAGACCACGGTTTGTCGGTCACCATTCCAGCTTGTTTGCGTTTTTTGAAGTTGCACCCCGAGGTGCAGTTGGTGTTGGTGGGCAAGCAGCCCGAAATCGAGGCTGCGCTTTCCAAAAAGAAAGCCCTCGAACATCCTCAGATCACCATCCGGCACGCCAGTGAAGTGGTTGAAATGGATGAGCCCCCTGCGCAAGCGCTGCGCAACAAAAAAGACTCATCCATTCGAGTGTGTGCCAATCTGGTCAAAGAAGGCTTGGCAAGTGCGTTTGTGAGTGCCGGCAACACCGGGGCCCTCATGGCCATCTCTCGCTTCGTGCTCAAGACCTTGGACAGCATCGATCGGCCGGCCATCGCCTCAGCATTGCCAAACCAAAAAGGCACCGGCACGTTGATGCTGGACCTGGGCGCCAACGTGGATTGCGATCCCACCCACCTGTTTCAATTTGCCGTGATGGGCTCTGCTTTTGTAAAGGGCACTGAAGGCATCGAGCGACCCACGGTGGGCTTGCTAAACATTGGTGAAGAAGTGATCAAAGGCAATGAGGTGGTGAAGAAGGCCGCCGAATTGCTCCGCGCAAGCGAGTTGAACTTCTATGGGAATGTGGAAGGCAACGACATTTACAAAGGCACCACAGACGTGGTGGTGTGCGACGGTTTTGTGGGCAATGTGGCCCTCAAAACTTCCGAAGGCCTGGCACAGATGCTGGGCGACATTATAAAAACAGAATTCAAAAGAGGCCTGTGGCCCAAGGTGGCTGCGGTGTTTGCCGCACCCGTGCTGCTTCGTTTCAAAAAACGAGTGGATCACCGCCGATACAACGGTGCAGCATTGCTTGGGTTGAAAGGGATTGTGATCAAAAGCCACGGCTCTGCCGATGCTTACGCCTTCTTCCATGCGATCAAGCGTGCATATGATGCTGCCAACGCCAACTTGTTGGACAGCATTCGAGTCACCATGTCGCATTACGTCCCCCTGGCTGCTCCTGCCGAGGCAGCCCCGGAGAGCGCGCCATCGCAAGCCGAGGTCAAACCAGACCAAGTGATTTAATGGCCCATTTCAGCTCTATCCTTGGCACTGGCGCAAGCCTGCCAAGGCGTGCCGTGTCGAACCAGGAACTTACAGCGTTTCTGGCAGCTCAAGGTGTTGAGACCAGTGCCGAGTGGATTGAAACTCGCACTGGCATCAAACAGCGCTACATTTGTGATCCCGACGAGACCAACACCATGTTGGCGAGTGCTGCCGCACTGCAAGCACTGAAAGCGGCGGGACGATTGCCCGCCGACGTGCAACTGATTGTGCTCGCCACCTCCACCCCTGATCAGATTTTCCCCTCCACTGCATGCCTGGTGCAATCCAGCATTGGTGCGCATCACGCCATGGCGTTCGATGTTCAGGCGGTTTGCAGCGGGTTTGTGTATGCATTGACAGTGGCAGATTCCATGATCAGGGCCGGTCAGGTTGCCAATGCGCTGGTGATCGGCGCTGAGGTGTTTAGCCGCCTCATGGATTGGCAGGACCGCACCACTTGCGTATTGTTTGGTGATGGCGCTGGCGCGGTGTACTTGGAGCGTTCGGAGACGCCGGGTATTTTGGGTTGCAAATTGAATTCCGACGGGCGACTTGGCCACATTCTCCACGCCAAGGGCCGCATGGAAGGCGGTCATATCAACGGCGATCCGTTTTTGAGGATGGATGGGCAGTCTGTTTTCAGGCAGGCGGTTTCTGTGTTGGGGGAAAGTGCGCTTGCACTGTTCAAAGCGCTCGATTTTGAGCCTGGGGAATTGGATTTTCTTGTTCCGCATCAAGCCAACGTTCGCATTCTTCAGGCCGTGGCCAAAAAGCTAAAGCTTTCTGAGGACCGCATTGTGGTCACGGTGGATCAGCACGGCAACACCTCTGCAGCGTCCGTGCCTCTTGCACTGCACCATGCGGTTGAGCAAAAAATGATCAAAAAAGGCGATAACGTGCTTTTACAGGGCGTTGGTGGTGGTTTTACTTGGGGCAGCGTGCTTGTTCGCATGTAAAATAGCGCAAACTTAAAATTAGATGATTTCCTCAAAAGCATGACAAAACAAATCGCCTTCCTGTTTCCAGGGCAGGGCTCGCAGTCGGTGGGCATGCTCAATGTGTTCAAGGGCAACACAGCCACGGCGTCTCTTTACGCATCGTTGTCTGAAGAGGCCCACCAAGCCCTTGGTCAAGATTTGGCCTCGCTGATTGAGCAAGGCCCAGCCGAATCTCTCAACCTCACCACCAATACCCAGCCTGCCATGCTGTTTGCAGATGTCATGGTCTATCGAGCGTGGCTGGCCGCCGGGGGCTTGCCGCCCCAACTGGTGGCGGGTCACTCCCTTGGCGAGTATGCCGCTCTGGTAGCCGCTGGCGTGATTCGATTTTCAGATGCTTTGCGTTTGGTGCGCATCCGCGCCCAAGCCATGCAAGAGGCGGTGCCCGTGGGGCAGGGTGGCATGGCTGCCATTCTTGGCTTGAGCGATGAGCAGGTGCGTCAAGCCTGTGCCATGGCCAGCCAAGGTGGCGAGGTGGCTGAAGCTGTTAATTTCAATGCGCCGAGTCAGGTGGTAATTGCCGGTTCGGCGCAGGGCGTGAAGGCCGCCTGTGAGCACGCCAAAGCATTGGGCGCCAAGCGTGCGCTGGAGTTGCCGGTTTCTGCGCCGTTTCACTCCAGCCTGATGCAACCTGCGTCGGTCAAATTGGCGTCTGCTTTGCTGCAAGCCGAGTTCAGCACGCCCAGCGTTCCCTTGTACAACAACATTGATGTGGCCACCGAAACCGATCCAGGCCGTATTCGCGATGCTTTGGTCCGTCAGGCCTATGGTCCAGTGCGTTGGGTAGAGACCATCGAGGCCATGAGCAAGGCGGGCGCCACACTGTTTGTGGAATGTGGGCCGGGCAAAGTGCTGGCGGGCTTGGTCAAGCGAATCACCGATGTGCCCGTGGTGAATCTCTTTGATCCAGAAAGCATTCAAGCCGCGCTGCAAAACCAATAAAACAGAGTCTCGGAGAAATTCTTAACATGAGTATGTTTGATCTGACTGGGAAAGTGGCACTGGTCACTGGCGCAAGTCGTGGGATTGGTCAGGCCATCGCAATTGCCCTCGGGCAGGCAGGCGCTACGGTGATCGGCACGGCCACCAGTGAGGCAGGCGCACAGGGCATTTCCCAGGCTCTTGCCGCCGCCGGTGTTCGCGGCGAGGGGCTGGTGCTCAATGTGACCCAGGCTGATCAGTTTGATGGGATTTTCGCCCGCATTGCCGAGCAACACGGTCCATTGGCTATTTTGGTCAACAATGCAGGAATCACACGCGATCAGCTGGCCATGCGCATGAAAGACGAGGATTGGGATGCGGTCATTTCAACCAATCTTTCTTCCGTATTCAAGTTGGCGAAACTCGCCATGAAACCGATGATGAAGTCCCGCAGCGGGCGTATCATCAACATCACTTCCGTGGTTGGCACCAGTGGCAACGCTGGGCAGGCCAATTATGCCGCCGCCAAGGCGGGTGTGACGGGCATGACAAAAGCGTTGGCACGCGAGCTGGGCAGCCGCAATATCACTGTAAACTGTGTGGCACCCGGATTTATTCAAACTGACATGACTGATGCACTGAGTGAAAGCCAGGTGGATCAGTTGAAGCAACAAATCCCGCTTGGCCGCCTTGGGCAGGTGAATGACATTGCCGCGGCGGTGTTGTACCTGGCCAGCGACCAAGCGGGGTATGTGACTGGAACCACATTACACGTGAACGGTGGAATGTGGATGGGGTGAAGCACTGGCGTACAATTATGATCCGTCATAAAGCTTTGCTACACTCTTTCGATTTTATTTAAACCCACGGAGGCTCCGTAATGGAAAACATTGAACAGCGCGTTAAAAAGATTGTGGCCGAACAGCTCGGCGTGAAGGAAGAAGAAATCAAGAACGAGTCTTCTTTCGTGGATGATCTGGGCGCTGATTCCTTGGACACAGTTGAACTGGTCATGGCACTCGAAGAAGAATTTGAAACAGAAATTCCCGACGAAGAAGCCGAGAAAATTACAACTGTTCAGCAAGCAATCGATTACGTGAAGGCCAATTCCAAGGCCTGATGGTGGTTCTTAAATCCGGATATGGCGCCCACTGTGGGTGCCCATCCGGATTTACGCCGCCAATCTTTTGTCATAGGGAGGGCTTGTGAGCCGCAGACGAGTTGTTGTTACCGGTTTGGGTATTGTGAGCCCGGTGGGTAATTCTGTTGACGAGGCATGGGCCAACCTGACACAGGGGCGGTCTGGCATTGCCACGATTACCCGGTTTGATACCGAAGCGCTCAGCGTGAAAATCGCTGGCGAGGTCAAGGGATTTGATGTCGCACAATACATCCCTGGCAAAGAGGCGGCCCGGATGGACACCTTCATCCACTACGGTCTGGCCGCAGGCATTCAGGCATTCAAAGATTCCGGACTTGAAGTGACAGAACAAAACGCCGAGCGGATTGGCGTGAGCATTGGGTCTGGCATTGGCGGTTTGCCCATGATTGAGGACACGCACAGCGACCTCATCAACAAGGGCTATCGCAGAATTTCTCCTTTTTTTGTGCCCGGTAGCATCATCAACATGATCTCTGGCCACATGTCGATCATGTATGGGTTAAAAGGTCCCAACATTGCGATGGTGACGGCTTGTACTACGGGCACGCACTCGATTGGCGAGGCCGCTAGGATCATCGAGTACGGTGACGCGGATGTGATGATCGCTGGTGGTGCTGAGTCCACAGTTTCTCCGCTGGGCATCGGCGGATTTGCAGCGATGCGTGCTCTGTCGACCCGCAACGATGACCCTGCGGCGGCCAGTCGCCCTTGGGACAAAGACCGAGACGGGTTTGTGCTTGGTGAAGGCGCTGGCGTGCTGGTTCTTGAAGAGTACGAACACGCCAAGAAGCGTGGCGCAAAAATTTACGGTGAGGTGGTGGGTTACGGCATGAGCGCCGACGCCAACCACATGACCGCGCCTTGCGCGGATGGTGATGGCGCAGCGCGTTGCATGAAGGCAGCCTTGCGCAACGCAGGCATGAACGTCGAGGATGTGGGGTATTTGAACGCCCACGGAACCTCCACGCCTCTGGGCGACGTGGCGGAGACCATGGCCGTCAAGCGGGCGCTTGGTGACCATGCGTACAAAACCGTGGTGAATTCCACCAAAAGCATGACTGGCCATTTGTTGGGAGCTGCTGGCGGTATTGAGGCGGTGTTCACGGCGCTGGCCGTACATCATCAAGTCTCTCCGCCCACCATCAATCTGCACGAGGCGGGTGAGGGCTGCGATTTGGACTACTGTGCAAACACGGCGCGTGATTTGCCAATCAAACTGGCCCTTTCCAACTCTTTCGGTTTTGGTGGCACCAACGGCACCCTGGCCATCGCACGGGTGTAACGGAGCCATCTTGCAAGCCAACATGGTGGGCGTATTTCCCGCGGACTTCACGGTGAGGGCGAGCCAGGCGAACACTTGGCTTGCCTTGTTAAAGCCGCCAAAGCACAGCGTTTTGCGCTGCGTGGGCGAGGATCCTTTGGCAAGCCGCACCTTGTTCTCTCCAAATCATTGCCTTGAGCATCCACAGCCTGTTTTGGGCGAGAGTCTTTCCACATCCGTGGTGTTAAAGCAGTCCTGGGCCTCCCCTTGGGGCGTATTTGTGTTGGCACGCCCGCGTTATGGCCACGGTCGCACATCATGGTGGTTTGTGGGGCGAGCGCAGCCCAATTACACCTTATTCAAAATTTGGCTCCATTGCCTTGCCGATTTGGTTGCAGCAGAAAAGACCTCTTTTGCTGGCGATGTTTGGAGGATGAATGTCCTCCGATAAAGACGAAGATTTCCTCATTGTTCAGCGGGTTCAAGCTGGTGACAAGCGTGCGTTCAACTTGTTGGTGAATAAGTACCATCGCAGGGTCGCGCGCTTGCTCACACGCATGGTGAAAAACCAGGAAGACATTGAAGACGTGGTCCAGGAGACTTTTATCAAAGCCTATCGGGCAATTGGTAATTTCCGGGGAGACAGCGCTTTTTACACCTGGATATACCGAATCGCCATCAACACGGCCAAAAACCTGCTTGTCACCCAAGGTCGTCGTCCTTCGACGCTCAAAGAGTCCGTGGATGGCGACAATGAAACTTTTGAAGACAATGCCGCTCTTAGTAATATTGACACGCCGGAGTCGCTGTTCCAGACCAAGCAGATCGGAGAGGCTGTCAACGAGGCCATGATGGCCTTGCCCGAGGAACTCCGGGCAGCCATCGTGATGCGTGAAATCGATGGTTTGAGTTACGAAGAAATCGCGGCGGCAATGGATTGCCCAATTGGCACTGTGCGGTCTCGTATTTTTAGGGCGCGAGAGGCGATCGCAGGTCGCATCAAGCCCCTGCTTGAACCCAAGGGCAGCAAACGCTGGTAAATGGTGAGTGGAATCATGGAACGTAAAGAGCAAATGTCGGCCATTTTGGATGGGGAACTGGATGACATTCAGTTGAGATCCGTTCTGAATTCTCTGGGCAACGACGATGTGGCCACTTTCGCATCATATGCGCTGGTTGGTGACCTTCTGAGGTCCTCCGACATGGTGAGGATGCACGCTGGCCCCTTGGTTGACCGAATCGAGGCAGCCCTTGAACTTGAGCCCACTGTGCTTGCACCAGTGATTGCAACTGAGCAATCACGCAAAACCAGGTTGGCCCGGGCGCTTTCCCTGGGCCGCTCCCGTCGCATGGTCGCCTCGGTGGCTGCGATTGGGTTTTTTAGCTTCGCCTTGAACCAAGCCGTGCCTCCACAGGATACACAACTGCAAATGGTTCGCACAGCCTCCGTGGTGGAGAGCGGCTTTAGTGATGAGGAACTGGCCCTCTGGCAGGAATACTTCATGGCACATCAGCAAAACAGTGTAAGAAGTGGACTTGCGGGTGTCTCACCAATCGCCCGCGTGGAAGCGGACCGACCCTCTTTGCAGAGCACGGTTCGCGTCAATGTGGATGATGTGGAGGCCACGGAGTGGATGAATGTTTGGGATTCAGGCGTTTATTCTGCCAACAACACAGTGCAGTTTAACTATGTGTCATCCAGCCGCTGATTTATGAAGAAGTTCGGATTGTTTCTTGCCATCAAACAGCTTGCCTTGGCGCTTTTGCTGTCTTCCACGGTTGTGTCAGTTCAAGCCAAAGACACCTTGTGGGATTTGGTTTGGAGCAGTCACGAACAAGCGAAAGCGTTGAGTTATTCTGGTTTGTTGGTGACAGAGTCCGGTGCACACTCTCAAACAAGCCGACTATTGCATCAATCGACTGCCTCGGGTGAGTTTGAGGTGTTGGAGCGCCTGGATGGTCAACCAACCCGCTGGATTCGACACAACGACCAAATCCAATGCGTCATTCCCGATCGGAAACTCATTTTGTCGGAGCGCCGACAGACCTCTGTGGTGTTTCCCAGGGTGTTTGTTAACCAAGACGGCGGCATGATGCCCGAAAAGTTTTATGCGATCGAAGAATTGCCCGGCAAGCGTGTCGCAGGGCGGGCAACCCGGGTATTGCGCTTAAAGCCCAAAGACGATTTGCGCCATGAGTATCGGCTTTATTTGGACCGCGAAAACAAGCTGCTGATGCGATCGGAGTTATATTCTCCGACGGGCGAGGTTTTGGAGCAGGTGGGTTTTAAAGAAATCACATTCAACGCACCACCTGTGCCCAACCCCGAGCTTGTGCAGGCGGGCCCGGGTTGGAGAATGTCTAGCACCGAGGTGCGAACACTCACATCGGCGGAATTGTCCTACGATTTGCCAGACATTGCGTTTGGTTTCAAGAAAACAAGCACACTCTGCCGTGTGAAGGGGGCAGACAACCAGATTCACCAAACGGTGTACTCGGATGGCCTGTCGACATTGTCTGTTTTTGTGCAAAAGACCAAAGAGGGCCAAAGCATGCCGCAGGTGCCCATGAGCCATGGGGCGGTGATGTCTCGTTCCCAGGTTCAGGGCCAGCATTTGGTGACTGTGCTTGGCGAGGTGCCGGACAAAACCCTGGACCTTTTTTTGCAATCTGTTCGATGGAAATCTCAATAACAAGGAAATTTGAATGAGATCGACGCTGTTGAATTCACGCCCATGGATGTTGATGTACGCCTTGTTGGCCGGTGTGTTGCTCGCCATGGCGACACCTGTGCCTGTGCAGGCGGCTGCACGGGATTTGCCAGACTTTTCGGATTTGGTGGACCGTGTGGGTCCTGCCGTGGTGAATATTCGCACCACTCAAAAAGTGCCCCAGGGCGGCCAGCAGGGCTTCCCCGGTTTTCCTGGCATGGATCCCAACGATCCATTTTTTGAGTTCTTCCGCCGCTTTATGCCACCGGGCGCTGTGCCCGGGCAGCCGCAGCAAAATCCACGCACCCCCCAGCCAGAGCGCGAGGTGCCCGCGGGCGTTGGGTCAGGTTTTGTGATTGACTCAGAAGGCTATTTGCTGACCAATCACCATGTGGTTGACGGTGCAGAATCCATCATTGTGACCTTCCCAGACAAGCGCGAGTTCAAGGCCAAAGTGATTGGTTCGGACCAGCGCACAGACGTGGCCTTGGTGAAAATCGAGGGCAAGGGCTTTCCGGCCCTAAAGATCGGTGATGTCAACAAGACCAAGGTGGGTCAATGGGTGGTTGCCATTGGATCTCCATTCGGCCTTGAAAACTCTGTGACCGCCGGTATTATCAGTGCGAAGGGGCGCGACACGGGTGAATACTTGCCATTTATTCAAACCGATGTGGCCGTTAACCCCGGCAATTCCGGCGGACCCTTGTTGAACCTGGAAGGCGAGGTCATCGGCATCAACTCCCAGATTTACAGTCGCACAGGTGGCTTCATGGGCATCTCTTTTGCGATTCCCATTGACGAAGCCATGCGTGTTGCCAAGCAGTTGCGCGAAAATGGCAAAGTGAGCCGGGGTCGCATTGGCGTGGGCATCGGGGAAGTGGACAAAGACGTCGCCAAGGCACTTGGACTGGACACAGCCCAGGGAGCACTGGTTGGTTCGGTCGGCAAAGACAGCCCGGCAGACAAAGCGGGTGTGATTGCTGGCGACATCATTTTGAGGTTTGATGGCAAGAAGGTTGAAAAGGCCTCTGACTTGCCGCGCATAGTGGGCGAAACCAAGCCCGGCTCCAGGGTGAACATGTTGATTTGGCGCAAAGGCGCCGAGAAAACTGTGCAAATCACCGTGGGTGAGTTTGAGAATGACACTGCGAAATCCCAACCCAAACCCGCAGACAAGCCCAAGCCCGCTGAAGTGGACAAATTGGGCCTCACAGTGACCGATCCGACCGCCGAGGAACGCAAGGCCTTGGGCGTGCCTGGTGGCGTGGTGGTTCGTAGCGCATCAGGATTGGCCGCTGGCGCGGGCATGGCGGTGGGCGATGTTATTCTGCGCGTGGGACGCACGGATGTGACCTCTTCAAGCCAATTTGCAGACCTGGTGAAAGCCATTCCAAAGGGTCAGGCTGTGCCAATGCTGGTGCGTCGTGGTGAAAATTCCTTCTTCGTGGTGATCACGCCCTGACCCTGCCGTGGTTGCCCATGCGGATCTGCATCACAAATATGCTGTAAAGCATGGCGCGATCAGGTAAAATACGACGTTAACGAATTGGTTCGGGGGCAGAAATGCCCCCTTTTTAATGATGCAGATGCAGCACATCCGAAATTTTTCAATCATCGCCCACATCGATCACGGCAAATCCACCTTGGCCGATCGCTTGATCCAGCGCTGCGGCGGCTTGAGTGATCGGGAAATGGATGAGCAGGTGCTCGATTCCATGGACATTGAGCGTGAGCGTGGCATCACCATCAAAGCCCAAACAGCGGCCTTGCATTACAAGGCCAAAGATGGCAACACTTACTTGCTCAATCTTATCGACACACCAGGGCACGTCGACTTTTCTTACGAGGTGAGTCGGTCGCTTTCGGCCTGTGAGGGTGCACTTTTGGTGGTGGACGCATCTCAAGGGGTGGAGGCGCAAACCGTGGCCAATTGCTACACGGCCATTGAGCTTGGCGTTGAAGTGCTGCCTGTGCTCAACAAAATGGACTTGCCCCAAGCCGATCCAGACACCGCCAAGTCCGAGATTGAGGATGTGATTGGGATTGATGCCAGTGAGGCTGTTCCAATCTCTGCCAAAACAGGGTTGGGCATTGAAGACGTGCTGGAGCTGGTGGTTAACAAGGTGCCGCCAGCCCGCGGCAGCCGCGAGGCGCCATTGCAAGCGCTCATCATCGACAGCTGGTTTGATAACTACGTGGGTGTGGTGATGCTGGTGCGGGTCATCAATGGTGTACTCAACCGCAAGGACAAAATCAAACTGATGGCCACCGGGGCCACCTACATCGCAGATGATGTTGGGGTGTTCACGCCCAAGTCCATCGCCAGAGACTCTCTTTCTGCGGGTGAAGTGGGCTACATCAACGCCGGCATCAAAGAGCTTGAAAGTGCAAAAGTGGGTGACACCGTGACCCTGGCCGGTACACCGGCTGACAAGCCCTTGCCCGGTTTTAAAGAGGTGCAGTCTCAGGTGTTTGCAGGTTTGTTCCCTGTGGAAGCAAACCAGTACGAGGCTCTTCGTGAGGCTTTGGACAAGCTCAAACTCAATGACGCAGCGCTCAATTACGAGCCCGAAGTGTCTCAAGCCTTGGGGTTTGGTTTTCGCTGCGGATTTTTGGGCATGTTGCACATGGACATTGTGCAAGAGCGTTTGGAGCGTGAATTCGACATGGACCTCATCACCACCGCGCCCACGGTGGTCTACGAGGTAAAACAGCGGGACGGCACCATCATTCGGGTGGACAATCCATCCAAAATGCCAGACCTCAGCAAACTTGATGAAATTCGCGAGCCCATCGTGACTGTGAATTTGCTGATGCCCCAGGAATACGTGGGCTCGGTGATGACCCTCTGCACCGGGCGGCGCGGAGTACAGACCAATATGGTTTATCACGGGCGCCAGGTGAGGCTCACCTTTGAAATGCCGATGGCCGAGATTGTGCTGGATTTCTTCGACAAATTGAAATCCACATCCCGTGGTTACGCATCGATGGATTACGCTTTCAAGGAATATCGAGCCGCAGACATTGTGAAGGTGGACATGTTGATCAACGGCGACAAGGTGGATGCTTTGTCGATCATGGTTCACCGCACCAATGCGCAGTTCAGGGGTCGGGCAGTGGCCCAAAAAATGCGTGAGATCATCTCTCGCCAGATGTTTGATGTGGCCATTCAGGCTGCAATTGGTGCAAACATCATTGCCCGTGAAACTGTGAAAGCGTTGCGCAAGAACGTGCTTGCCAAATGTTATGGCGGTGATATTTCACGAAAGAAAAAGCTGCTCGAAAAACAAAAGGCCGGTAAGAAGCGGATGAAACAAGTGGGCAATGTGGAAATTCCACAAGAGGCATTCTTGGCCATCCTTCAAGTGGAAGACAAATAACAATGAATTTTTCCCTGATTCTTTTTTTGCTGGTACTTTTCACCGGCTTCTTTTATGTGCTGGATGTGCTGGTGTTCAAGCCCAAGCGCCGTCTGGCTGCTGAGCAGGCGTTGAGCAGCGGTGGCCTGCAATCGGGGATTCAAGGCGAGGCAGAAAAGCGCATTCGCCAACAGTACATGAAACAGCCTTTGTGGCTGGAGTACAGCGCAAGCTTTTTTCCGGTCATCTTGTTTGTTTTTGTGCTGCGCTCCTTTGTGGTGGAGCCGTTTAAAATTCCGTCCGGATCGATGATTCCAACCTTGCTGATTGGTGATTTGATTTTGGTGAACAAATTTGCTTACGGCATTCGTTTGCCCATCATCGACAAAAAAATTATTCCGATTGGCGACCCCCAACGTGGCGATGTGATGGTGTTCAGGTACCCCTTGGATCCATCGCTGGATTACATCAAACGCGTGGTCGGCGTGGGTGGTGATGTGGTGGAGTACCGCGACAAAAAACTGTTTGTGAACGGTGCGGCGCAGCCCATGGAGTCAATGGACAAGTACTACGACCCCAACAGCTTCTCCTATCATTTGCAATACAGGGAGACGCTCGGGAAACAGCCGCACTTGGTGCTCAATGATGAGGAAGCGCCTGCCTACGTGATTGGTGTGCAAAATTTTAAGAACCGCGACAATTGCAAGTATGACGTGAATGGCTTTAAGTGCACGGTTCCGCAGGGCCACTACTTCATGATGGGTGACAACAGGGACAATTCCAGCGACAGTCGGATTTGGGGGTTTGTGTCTGACGATCAGGTGGTTGGCAAGGCGTTTCTTGTTTGGATGAACTTCAATGACTTGTCGCGCATTGGCACATTTCACTGATTAGCGTTTGCATGGATAGACCTGACCACGCCAGCTTGGAAAATGCCTTGGGTCATCGGTTTTCTGACCAGGGCTTGCTTCGTCAGGCCCTCACACATCGCAGTTATTCCAGTGCGCACAATGAGCGACTTGAGTTTTTGGGTGACAGCGTATTGAATTGTGCCGCCTCCATGTTGCTGTTTGGTGCACATCCTGACATGGACGAAGGCAAGCTTTCTCGTGTTCGATCACATTTGGTGAAACAGGATTGTTTGGCCACCATCGGAAGAAGCCTGCAACTTGAGCAACATTTGTATTTGGGTGCAGGTGAGCTGCGCAGTGCACAAACCATCAAAGACAGCATCGTGGCTGACGCACTGGAGGCGCTCTTTGGCGCCATTTTGTTGGACGCCGATTTTGAGCAGGCCAAAGCTTGCGTCATCCGCTTGCTCCAGCCCGTCTTGTTTAAAACTCCCGTGGAATCTTTGGGAAAGGATCCCAAAACAAGATTGCAAGAACATCTCCAGGCCAAAAGAATGAAATTGCCGGTGTACTCGGTGCTGGTTGAGGGGGGCACTTCGAGCAGCCCAGAATTTAAGGTGCAATGCCAGGTGGAGGATCTCGACATTGCGAAGGTTGGCGCGGGTCATTCGCGTCGCGTTGCAGAGCAACACGCAGCAGAGGCTGCGCTTATCGAACTGCTTGAACGGGAGTATGCTGATCCCCACCAGGCCAACAAAAAAGGTTTGCAATGACTCAGTCCAAATGCGGTGTTGTCGCCGTGGTGGGGCGCCCCAATGTGGGCAAATCCACGCTCATGAACGGGCTGGTGGGTGAACACCTGTCAATCACGTCGTCCAAACCCCAAACAACGCGTCACCGCGTGTTGGGGGTGATGACCGAGCCGGTTAAATCGGTGCCAACTCAGTTCATTTTTGTAGACACACCAGGCTTTCAGACCAAGCATTCCAACGCCTTGAACAAAACAATGAACAGGGCAGTGCTCACGGCACTGGCCGATGTGAATGTGATTTTGTGGGTGGTGGAGCAGGGCAAGCTGGGCCATGCAGACCTGAAAGTGTTGGAGCTTTGCCCCAAGGATGTGCCACTGGTTGCTGTGGTGAACAAAGTGGATCAACTGACTGACAAAGGTGTGGTACTTCCCTTTCTACAAAAGGTCAGCGAACTACGTCAATTCGACGCGATTGTGCCGCTGAGCGCCCAGGCAAGTAAGAATCTCGATGCGCTCAAGGAAGTGGTGTCGGGTCTGTTGCCAGAGCAGCCCTTCTTTTATGAAGAGGACACGCTCACCGACCGCCCGGAGAAATTTTTGGCGGCAGAGCGCATTCGAGAAAAGTTGTTTCGCTTGGTGGGCGACGAGTTGCCGTACACCTGCACGGTGGTGATTGATCGTTTTGTGATTGAAGAAGGGCGCCGGGTGATCCACGCCTCCATTTTGGTGGACAGGCAATCCCACAAGGCGATGATCATTGGCAAAGGTGGCGAAAAACTGAAACGCATCGCCTCTGAGGCTCGACAAGACATGGAGCGGCTTTTTGATGGCAGTGTTCACCTGGAGACTTGGGTGAAGGTGCGCAGTGGCTGGGCAGACAATGCGAGCCTGCTCCAAAGCCTGGGGTATGAGTAATACACGCAGCTTTCAAGACCATGCCTTTGTGCTGCACAGCGTGCCGTACAAAGAGACCAGCCTGATTGTGGAGCTTTTTTGCCGAGCGCATGGGCGTTTGCCGGTGATAGCAAAGGGTGCAAAACGACCTCACTCAAGCCTGCGATCTGTTTTGGTGAGTTTTCAACCTTTGCAGGTGCGCTTCACGGGCAAATCGGAGGTTAAGACCCTCACCCACGCGGAGTGGATGGGGCAGATCCTCGCCCCGCAGGGCAAGGCGCTGTTCGCCTCGTATTATCTCAATGAATTGTTAATGCGTGGGCTGGAACGTGAAGACCAGCATTCAACGCTGTTTGATCTGTACGCACACACCTTGCAGGCTTTGGGTGAGGAGGCCGAGATGAATGTGTGCATTCGGCGATTTGAGGTGGGTTTGTTGGATGCCTTGGGATATGGCATTGACTGGCATTTGGACAAGGATGGGCAAGAGATTGCGCCAGATGCGCAGTACCGGTGGCTGGATCAGGTGGGATGGTCTACCTCGGATAGGGGAAATGTAAACCATGCAGCAGAGGGCCACGTTGAGCCACTGGTGCCTGGGCAAATTGTTTTACAGATTCAGCAGGGGCAATGGAGTCATGCGGCAGCGAGTGCACTAAAACCACTCATTCGCCGTTTGTTGCTAAGCCATGTTGCCCCCAATGGTTTGATGTCTAGGGCTTGGATGGAGCAGTTGGTGAGGTCATGATAGAACTGGGTGTAAACATTGATCATGTGGCAACGATTCGGCAGGCGCGACGCGGGCATGAGCCCGATCCGCTGCAGGCCGCGTTGCTTGCTGAGGAATATGGTGCTGATGCAATCACCGTGCATGTGCGGGAGGACCGTCGCCACATGCAAGACGATGATGTGCGCCGCATTCGCCCGGCTATTGCCACCCGTTTGAACTTTGAGTGTGCGGTGGTGGAGGACATGATTCGCCTCGTGGAAGAAATTCAGCCCCAGGACGTGTGTTTTGTGCCTGAACGACGTGAAGAGGTGACCACCGAGGGTGGGCTGGATGTGATTGGTGGATTCCATTTGATTGCCCCTGCCGTTGCCCGGTTACAAGACCAAGGCATGCGGGTGTCGCTCTTCATCGATCCAGACTTGCAGCAAATGGAAGCAGCGTTGCGTTGTGGTGCCCAGGCGGTGGAATTGCACACAGGCCGCTATGCGCATGCGCAAGGGGAGCAACTCGCCAGGGAGCTCGCCCGAATTCGCGCCGCTGCAGATTTTGGGGTGGCCCATGGATTGCGCGTGAACGCTGGCCACGGCCTGAATTATGAGAATGTGAGTGCGATTGCCGCCATAGAGAGCATCTCAGAACTGAACATCGGGCACAGCATTGTGGCCAATGCGGTATTTTTGGGTTGGGAGACTGCCATCAAGCGCATGAAGTCTTTGATGGTGCAAGCAAAATTGGAAGCGATTCGCCCACGGTGAGTGGGTTTGCTCGTTTTTTTGCAAGGGAAGGCTGCAATGATCATCGGTCTGGGTTGTGACATTGTGGAGGTACAGCGCATCGAGGCTTTGCTGCGCAAAGGCCATGACGGGTTTGTACGCCGTGTGTTAACGCCCTTGGAGATAAGCGAGTATGAGCGTCGTTCAGACCGAGGGGCGCCTCGCGGTATTTTGTACGTTGCCACACGGTTTGCCGCCAAAGAGGCGATGTCCAAGGCGATTGGCACAGGCATTGGTGAGTCTTTTTCATTTCAGGATGTGTCGATATTGAATCAACCGTCTGGCAAGCCTGTCATGGAATATTCAGAGCGGCTTGCCGAGTGGTTAAATGCACAGTCTGCGATGGCGGAGGTGTCCATCGCTGATGAAACGAATTACGCAGTGGCAACGGTGATTATTTTTAGAACATAAACACAGCAGCATTCACATTAACAAACCAAAGGAATAGAACACACCATGCTGGGTCCATTTATTGTTGGCTTGACCGGATTGACATTGTCCAAGGAGGACATTGAGCACATTCAGAATCCGTCGGTGGGTGGATTGATTTTGTTTTCCCGCAACTTTGACAACAAATCGCAGTTGATTGAATTGGTCAAATCGATTCGTGCGCATGGTGGCCAGCACAAACCTGTGTTTGTTGATCACGAGGGTGGACGTGTTCAGCGTTTCCGAGACGGGTTTACCAGTATTCCTTCCATGCGCACGATTGGCAAGCGTGCGGATGCCGATTTTGACGATGGCATGCGGTTGGCGCGCGAGGCTGGTTATGTGATGGCCGCCGAGTTGCGTGCCTGTGACATCGACATGAGCTTTGCACCCGTGCTGGATTTGGATTGGGGCAACAGTGAAATCATCGGCGATCGTTCTTTTGGGCAAGACCCCCGCATGGTGGCTCGATTGGCGGGTGCCTTGATGAACGGGATGGCGTTGGCAGGCATGCAGGCCTGTGGCAAGCACTTTCCAGGGCATGGTTGGGTGAAACTTGACAGCCATTTGGCCCTGCCACAAGACTCTCGACCTCTTGGCGATATTTTGAAGCTCGATGCCTTGCCTTATCAGCTCAACTCGACATTGAATATGGCCAGCATCATGCCTGCGCATGTGGTCTATGCCGAGGTGGACAGCAAACCTGCTTGTTTCTCGTCGTTTTGGATTCAGGATGTGCTGCGTGTGCAGTTGGGGTTTGATGGTGCTGTGATCAGCGATGACCTCGACATGGTGGGTGCCCATGGGGAGGGGGACATCCGCGCACGTGCAAGTGCAGCGCTTCGTGCCGGGTGTGATGCGGTGCTCAGCTGCAATAATTTTGATGACATTCACACCTTGGTCACCCAACCCGTGCCTGAGGTGAGCTCGCAAGTGGAAGTGCGCCATCGCCGCTTGTCCCGCTTGCGCAGTGCAGACAGGCACCCGGATTGGAAGGGCTTGCAGCAGAGTTACACCTATCAAGCGTGCATTGAGCGCCTTGCCCAGGCTTGATGAATGTTCTCAAGCATGGCGTGGTTTTGGTGCCATGCAATAAAAAAGGCCACCGCTGAGTGGCCTTTTTTGTGTGTGACCTGGCGCCTTACTTGACTTTGGCGCTGGACAGGAGCTTTTCCTGATAAGACTCCCACTTGTCGTTGATCATGCGTTGCTCCAACTGGGGGCGAATTTCCTCAAGTTTCGGGGGTTTGGATTCACGCACGTCGGTGAGGTAAATCACATGGAATCCGAACTGTGAGCGAACAGGCGCCTTGCTGTATTCGCCTTTTTTGAGGGCAACCATGGCTTGGGAAAACTCAGGCACAAAACTGTTGGGGTTGGCCCAATCCAAGTCACCGCCCGTTGGCGCAGAACCGGGATCTTTGGACTCTGCTTTTGCCAGGTCTTCAAATTTTGCGCCTTTGCCCAGCTTGCCAATGATCGCTTTGGCTTGGTCTTCGGTTTCCACCAAAATGTGGCTCGCACGGTATTCGCTACCACCCATCATTTGGGCAATCTTGCTGTAAGCGTCTTGAACTTCTTTGTCTGACAGCTTGGTGGTTTTGTAAAAATCCTCACGCAGGGCGTTGGCCAAAATGGCTTGATTCATCATTTGAACCTGGTACTTCACTTCAGGTTTGCCAGACAGGCCTTTTTTGATCGCTTCCTGCTTGAGCACTTCTTGGTTGATCAGTTCTTGGCGAATGGTCGCTCGCATTTCAGGCGTTGCTTCCTGGCCGCGCTTGGCCTGTTCGGCCATGATGTAATCAATCAATTCGCTGGGGATGGATTGGCCATTGACCAATGCTGCATTTTGGGCAAACGCTGTGCCACCGAAGGTGATGGCCAGGGCCAGGGTGCTCGCTTTGAGTGTTCGATTCAACATACCTTAAAACCTTGTGTCTCTGGAAAATGGATTAATTCGGGGTGTCGGCCGCGTCAATAGCCAAGGCGTGGATTTCTTTTTTCATCCAATCTGATACAGCATCATACACGAGGCGGTGGCGCGCCAAAGTGCGCAAGCCTTCGAATTTGGCGCTACAAATTTTTACCCGAAAATGGCGTCCACCCTCGCGCGCGCCAGCATGGCCAGCGTGCAGGTGTGATTCGTCGGTGACTTCCACTTGGGCCTCCAAGCGCTCCTCCAAGCGTGCTTGCAGCATTTGTGCGCTGATGCTCATTGACCAGCCCCTCCTTGAGGCCTACCGTCGGCGGACTCGGAATTTTGCATGTGCTTGGACATGTAAAAGCCTTGCGCGAACACAAACAACAGTGTTGCGCCCAGTGAGCCAAACAGCTTGAAGTCCACCCAAATTTCGGTGGAGAAGCCATATGCAACAACAATATTCAGCACCGCCATGAGCACAAAGAAGCCCACCCAAGCCCACAGGAGGGTGACCCATGCGTGGTCGGGTAGGCTCACCTGGCCTTTCATCATCAGCTCGATGGGGTTTTTCTTGAAAGCGTATGCAATCAAAAAACCGCCCGCCATGGCCAAATAAAGCACTGTGGGCTTCCACTTGATGAAAGTTTCGTTTTGCAGCACCAAGGTGGCCCCACCGAACACGGCAATCAGCAGCAGCCCGATCCATTGCATGTTTTCAACAGGCTTGCCCGCCAGCTTTTGGTACACAATTTGAAGCACGGTGGCCAAGATGGCGACCACTGTGGCGAGCAAAATGGGCAGTTGCGCAGGCTGAATTTCTGCGCTTGAAATGCTGCTTAACAGTGGTCGAAGCAGGGCATCGGCCTGCTCTGGATTGGACCCCGCCCATTTAAAACTCACAAAAAACAGGATGATGGGCAGAAAGTCTAGAAATAGCTTCATGTTGTGGTGTTTGCAGGCTGAGATCGGTTGTCAAGCCGAATGGTCGTTGGAAAAAGGCTCGAAAGCCAGGCTCACGGAGTTGATGCAATAGCGCAACCCGGTGGGGGGCGGGCCGTCTTCAAAAACATGGCCCAAGTGCGCATCGCAAATTTTACAGGTGACCTCGGTGCGAATCATGCCATAGCTGCGGTCCACGTGTTCTTCAATGTGGTCTGGGTTGAGTGGAGCAAAATAGCTGGGCCAGCCACAACCAGCATCAAATTTTGTGTCGGATGCAAACAGTGGCGTGCCACAGCAAATGCAGCGGTAAATACCGGCTTCGTTGTGGTCCCAATAGTGCCCTGTGAAGGCTCTTTCGGTGCCTTTTCGGCGGGTCACCTCATAAGACATTGGTGTGAGCTCTTCACGCCATTGGGCGTCGGTCTTGATTACTTTATCACTCATCTTAAGGTCTCCATGGCCCGGTTCAGGACGAACAACTCAACACCAGTGTTTTTGCCCAGTCTGGCGGCGCTGCGGTGTAATGTGCTGGCAGGTGTTCGTCATTGTAGGGGTCAGACAAAGCGCCGTACAAACGGTTCAATTCGGCCATGTCGCCCTGCTGTGCCTGCTCAATGGCAGATTGCAACAAGTGATTGCGCGCAACAACTGCGGGATTGACGGCTCGCCGCTCATGTTGCCAAACGGCGGTGGACTGTTGGGTATTGCACGCCAAGGCGTGCCATTCGTTTAACCAGGCCTGCGCATCGTTGACTTGCGACTCATCGCCCAAGGCAATTGCAAAATGGGGGCTGCGCTGCCACAGGCCGAAATTCTGCACAGGTGAGGCGTGGGGATCCAGTTGAGCCAGGGATCGGAAGAACCGGGTGAAATCCAAATGATGGGCATGCATCAGTTTGAGCGTGTTCTCAACCAGGGCATTTACGTCCTCGCCCGTGTGGCTTGGCAGGCCCATTTTGACTGCAAAACGTTGCGTGTGTTCGACGGCAAACACCTCGGCATATTCGTCCAACATGGTTTGAACTTGATCTTTGTGGCTGCGCAGCAGGGTGAGCAAGGCTTGTGCGAGGGCATACAGGTTCCAGTGGCCCAACCGAGGCTGATTGCGGTAGCTGTATCGGCCGCTTTCGTCGGAGTGATTGCAAATGTGGTCAATGTGAAAATCGTCCACAAAGCCGTATGGCCCGTAGTCGATTGTTAGACCAAGCAGGGACATGTTGTCGGTGTTCATCACGCCATGGCAAAACCCCACGCTTTGCCAATCGGCCATCAATTTGGCTGTGCGCAGCACCACGGTGTTGAACCACAAGAGCAAGCCGTGCTCGAACGCTGCTTCACTGTCCCCCAGATCAATTTCTGGATGATGTTGCTCAATGTGCCAAGTGAGCAGTTGCCGCAGTGCATCCAGTTGACCAGTGTGAGCAAAGTACTCGACATGCCCGAAGCGCAAGAAGCTTTCGCTCACGCGACACACCACCGCGGCGGTCTCGGTGGACTCGCGAAACACTGGATCGCTGCAAGCCGTGAGGGACAAAGCACGCGTGGTGGGGATGCCGAGTGCATGCATGGCTTCACTGGCCAAGTATTCCCGGATGGACGAACGCAACACGGCTCTGCCATCGGCATGGCGGGAGTAGGGGGTGGGGCCTGCGCCTTTGAGCTGGAGTTGCCGGTATTGGCTGCCCTTGCGCACTTCGGCAATCATCAGGGCTCGACCGTCGCCCAATTGCGGCACAAACACGCCAAATTGATGGCCGCAGTACACACTGGCAATGGCGTTGTAATTGGGCCAGGGTTTGTTTCCGCTAAGCACGGCGAGGCCGGTCTCGGATCCCAAGGACTGCGCACCAAGTCCAATCGATTCGGCCAACTTCGCATTGAAATGGAGCATTTGAACTGGGGTTTTGAATGGGGTGGCAGGCACCGGGGTCACGAAAGGCACGCCGAGGGCGGCATATTCGTGTACCAAAATAGAATCACGGTTATGAAACAAGGGTGCGTCCTGAAGTATAGTTTGCAAAAACACCCTGCCATTGTAGACGGGGACGGCCTGAAAAAGACCCATAAACCATTCTGGAGGAGTACAGACACATGCAAGGTTTGATGATGCACATGCCCTTGTTGATTTCGTCGGTGATTGAGCATGCCGCTCGCCATCATCCCAAAGTGGAGATTGTTTCTCGCCGCACGGAGGGGGATATTCACCGCACCAATTATGGCGAGGTTGCTGCGCGCGCAAAACAACTGGCCAACAAGCTCACCGAAGTGGGTGTTCAGCAGGGCGAGAACATCGCCACACTGGCATGGAACGGTTATCGCCACGTTGAAATTTACTATGCTGTGTCGGGCATGGGTGCCGTGATTCACACGCTCAATCCGAGGCTGTTCCCCGAGCAACTGGTTTACATCATCAACCATGCCAAAGACACCACGGTGTTTTTTGACACGACGTTTGCCCCGCTGATCAAAGCGATTGCCCCCGCATGCCCAACCGTGAAGCGCTGGATCCAAATGTGCGATGAGGCGGCCATGCCGGCCGAACCTGCTGTGGCCGGTTTGATCAACTACGAGGCTTTTATTAAAGGCGCATCCACCCAGTTTGAATGGCCTGAACTGGATGAAAACCTGGCCAGCGGTCTGTGTTATACATCTGGCACGACTGGCAATCCCAAAGGCGCGCTTTATTCCCACCGTTCCACGGTGCTGCATGCCATGGCGGCCAGCACACCGGACGCTTTGGGCCTATCCAGCCGGGACACGATTTTGCCTGTGGTGCCCATGTTTCACGTGAATGCCTGGGGCATCCCATACATTGCCGCCATGGTGGGCGCAAAAATGGTGATGCCAGGGGGCGCACTGGACGGTGCTTCCATTTACGATCTTCTGGAAAAAGAAAAAGTGAATTTTTCTGCAGGCGTGCCCACGGTGTGGTTGGGATTGTTGACGCATGTCCAACAGAACAATCTGAAGTTCAGTTCGTTCAACCGCACCGTGATTGGTGGATCGGCTGCACCAGCAGCCATGATCAAAACACTCAACAGCTTGGGTGTGGAGGTGATCCATGCCTGGGGCATGACCGAGCTTTCCCCGCTGGGCACAGTGTGCCGCCTGAAAGCCAAGCACGCCGAATTGCCTCTTGAGGCGAGGCAAAAGGTGCTGGAAAAACAGGGCACCGCCATTTATGGGGTGGACATGCGGATTGTGAACGATGACGGCGAAGATCTTCCCTGGGATGGTGAGGCCTTTGGCGACCTGTTGGTGCGCGGCCATTGGGTTGTTAATGGTTACTACGGTGGGGAAGGAGAAAAAGCATTCACCAACGACAAGTATGGCAAACGCTGGTTTGCCACTGGCGACGTGTCTAAAATCGATCCCGATGGGTACATGCAGATCACTGATCGCAGCAAAGATGTGATCAAGTCGGGTGGGGAATGGATCAGTTCGATTGATTTGGAGAACGTGGCCATGGCGCACCCCGCGGTGCATGAGGCGGCGGTGATTGCTGTGAAACACCCCAAGTGGGATGAACGCCCGCTTGTGGTGGTGGTCAAGAAACCAGGGGCGGCGGTTAGCAAAGAAGAGTTGCTCAAGTTTTACGAAGGCAAAGTGGCCAAATATTGTTTGCCCAACGATGTGGCCTTTGTGGATGAGTTGCCGCACACAGCCACGGGTAAAATACAAAAACTTAAATTGCGCGAGCAATTCAAAGACTATGTATGTCCCGTTTAACTTTTGAGCAGCAATCATGATCAAGCACATCGTATTTTGGCAATTCAAGGATGAAGCCTTAGGCAACACCAAGGCGCATAACATGCAGTTGGTGAAAGAGAAACTTCTCGCTCTGGAAGGCAAGATCCCTGGCATGCTGGAGATTGAAGTGGGCCTGGGGGGCGGCGAGCTTGAATGCACCTACGATGTGTGCCTGTACACCGTGTTCACCGACAAGGCAGCGCTGGATGGCTACCAAGTCCATCCAGCGCATGAAGAGGTCAAGCAGTTGATTGGTCAGTTGCGTAGTGCGCGTCAGTGCATGGATTACGCTGCGTGATTCAGCCGCTGTTGCAGGCGCACCTTGCCTGCAACAGCACCGGTTGTTGTGTAAGTCCACTCTGTGAAATGCAGCAGACCATCGGCCTGCAGCGCCAACAAAGCGCTTGATCGCGTGCCATACACTGGCGACACTATTTTCACCGCTGAGAGCATTTTTTCCCACTCATGCGGTACCCCCGTGTTTGGCAGCTCCTCGTCTTTGGCCAACATGGTCGATCCGAGGGCCGTCACCGCGTGTTCTTCTAAGCCATGCCAGTTGAGACGATCTCCAGAAATTGGAGGCTGTGCAGCCAGTTGTTCAACGGCCAATTTCAGTTGCTTTGCTTTTGGCCAGGCTTCGTTTAGATGTCCGTTGGACAAGACGTGCACACCGTTGCCCAAAGGCAAAGCAAAAGGAACTGTGGCGCCTTGGTTGCTGTAGCACTCGAGTTTCACATCCACCCCGCCATGGGCATTCAACAATCGTCCAGCAATCAGGTTAAAGCCACTGTAGGTGTTCGCCTGTTGGGGTTGGGGCAGCAGGCCATGCAGGGCATCCACCACCAATTGCCCGCGGGATGGTGCAGCATCGCCGCGGTTGAGCGCGTTGTTGCGCACATTGGTGAGCAATGCGAAGTGGCCTTGCGCATTGACGCCTAGCCAGGTGCCTCCCGATTGAAGATCTTTGCCAGCCAATAGTGCTGGCTGGGTGTTGGGCCACACATGCAGGGGTGCACTGGGCCTGTGGTGAAACTCATCTCGATTGGCCAACACCAACAAGGGCCAATCGGGATGTGCATCAATTGCAAGGGCTGCAAGGCACATGGTCTTAATCAGCTTCCAAGTTTGCGGAAAACTTCGCTGTGGCGCTCGATGGTCACCGGCAGGGCGTTGAAAGCCTTGCTGACCTCTGGATGGATTTGATCCAGAAAGTCCTGGGCCGCGCTGCTTGCCATGGGGCCCGGCTTCAACACTTCCATGAGTGTGTGGTAGGGCTTGCCATTTTCGGTGCGTTCAAACAGCTCTCCAGTGGCCAATTGCAGTGTGGCCAAGGCATCAAACAAATCGCGCGCGCAGGCCTTCGCCGCTTCCAGGTGAGCAGGTTCCACACGGTAATACACAAAATACTGGGTGTGCTGGTTCATTGGGCCGCGTCAAACAAGCTGCCTTTTTGGTGCACATCATACGGTGGTGGCAACACCTGCAAATCCACTTGGGTCTCGCCTTGAATACTGTAAAACCCGTTGCCTGGGGCCAAGGCGTCGTCCGCCACCAGCTCCACCAAAAAATGTTGCTTGCCCTGATGTGTGACCGAATTGATGATGAGACCCGATGGCTCGTTGGTTTTGCCTTGTTGCCACACATCGGTGCCAGCTGCAATTGGCAAGGGATGACTGGCGGTGGCCGGGAATGCGCGCCGCTTGACTTTGCCAAGGTAATGGCTACGGGCGACAATCTCCTGGCCTGGGTAGCAGCCTTTGCTAAAGCTTACTCCACCGACCAAATCGAAATTGACCGCCTGTGGAATAAACATTTCGACTGTGGTTTGCGTGATGTAGGCCACTCCAAGCTGTTGAAGAACATGTTCAAATGCATCGTCGCTTGCCTGCGCTTGGAGGGGCTCAGCGGTTGCCACAGGATGAACCGAAAACCCAGGCGTTGCACCCGCCAAGCTGCGCAAACTGACCACCGCTGCACCGTCATTGCGCCACAGAACACGCATGGGGCCAGCGGCTTCGGTGTTGGGCAAAAACGCCAACGCATAATCGGCACATGCGTTGCGCACCTTGCATTTGCTGCGTAACACAAACATGGACAGCCTTTTGACCAAGGGCTCCACCGTGTCTGTGCGGGTCACCAAGAGAACCTTGCTTGCCTGGCGCAGCACAAAAAAACTTCCCAGCATGCGTCCTTTGGCTGTGCAGAAAGCGGCCAGTCGCACTTGGCCTTCGGCCATGCCAGCAACGTCGTTGCTCAACTGGGCTTGCAAAAAGGTCACAGCGTCCTCGCCTTCCACGGCAATCACGCCCCAGCGATTTAATACTTGGGTTGTCATGGCATATTCCTTCGAGTCTTTAAAAGATTCCCGCTATTATTCTTAGGTTTCTAATATTGTAGTGGCTTCTGATAAGTCTCGCCTTCCCAAACGTCCGCTTGAACAACTCCATGGTCAAACCACCCCACAAGCCCAACCACAAAAAGCGCGCTTCGCCTGCCTCGGGTGGCAGCAGCAAGCAACAAAGGTCCAAGGCTAGCCCGCTGCGTTGGGTCAAAAGCGCGCTCTATCTTGGCTTTATGCTGGTGTTGGGTGCATTTGCAGCTTTGTATTTTGGTTTGTCTAGCCCCCTTGAACGCAGTGCCGCTGCGCTCGATGTTCACGTGAGTACAGGGCAGGGAGCCCGCGCCATTTCACGCGAATTAAGTGCTCAAGGGCTTTCTGTTAATGCCGATTTGTTTGTGCTGGCAGCCCGGTTAAAGGGCGTGGCAGGGCAACTAAAGGCTGGGCGCTACGAAATTCCGCCAAAGACCAGCATGTTGGATTTGGTTGATCTGCTGAGCAAAGGGCAGGGGCTGTTGAGCTCGGTGTCGTTGGTTGAGGGGTTTACAGCACAAGCTTTGCTTGAAAAGCTGCGCCAGCAAGCCGATTTGGTGGATGATTTGGCAGGCAAGGATGCTTCAGAGATTGGTCGTGCGTTCAATTTGCCAGGCCAGCACCTGGAGGGATGGATTTATCCCGATACCTACAAGTATTCGCCTGGATCCAAGCTTTCAGAGCTGCTTCAACGCGCCATACGCTTACAGCAGGCCGAACTGCAGGCTGCTTGGGCGGCCCGCGCTGGCAATTTGCCGGTTCAGTCCCCCTACGATTTACTGAAATTGGCCTCGATCGTCGAGAAGGAAACCGGCCTTGCAGCCGATCGCCTCAAGGTGGCCAGTGTGTTTGTTAACCGATTGCGTGTTGGCATGTTGCTCCAAACGGACCCCACGGTGATTTATGGTTTGGGCGAACGATTTGATGGCAATTTGACCCGCAAACACCTGCAAACCGATACGCCCTACAACAGTTACACCCGCGCTGGTTTGCCACCCACACCGATTGCCAACCCCAGCAGGGCTGCGCTTCGGGCCGCAGCCAATCCACCCCAGACGCCTTATTTTTATTTTGTCGCCAAGGGTGACGGCGGCAGCTATTTCAGCAAGAATCTGGATGAGCACAACAATGCGGTGCGCAAATATCAACTTGGCCGGTGATCCACAATGAAAAAAATCAAACCCGGGTATTTTATCAGTTTTGAAGGTGTGGATGGCGCCGGCAAATCGACACACATGGCGCGGGTCAAAGCCAAATTGGAGTCAATCGGTTTGGAGTGCGTTCAAACGAGGGAGCCAGGCGGTACACCAGTTGGGGAGTCAATTCGTGAGCTGGTTCTGCACAAGTCCATGGACGTCAACACAGAGTTGCTCCTGATGTACGCAGCGCGTCGGCAGCATGTGGTCGAGGTGATTCAACCTGCGCTGGCCCGCGGTGCGTGGGTGATCTCGGACCGTTTTGAAGACAGCAGTTTTGCCTATCAAGCTGGCGCAAGCGGAGCAAGCTGGGAGGATTGCCAAACACTGAGCAAATGGGCACTCAAGGGTTTTGAGCCTGCGCTGACCTTTTTGTTTGATTTGCCTATTGAGGTGTCTCAGCAACGCATTGCACAACGCGCCGGGCAGACCGATAAATTTGAAGAAAAACCAGCTGCGTATTTTGAGGCTGTTCGCGCGGGCTTTATTAAACGGTCACAGCTTAATCCACGTCGAATTCGCTTGGTGGACGCAATGCCCTCTGAAGAAGAGGTAGGCATGCATGTGTTGGCCGAGTTGGAGCGATTTTTAAAAACCCATTGTGCACCTCTGGGGGCCGCATGAACACTGCGCAATGGCTTGAGCGCACTTCCATGCAGTTGGGGGCTTTGATGCAGGCGACCACTGCGCCAGTGTTGGTGCATGGCCATCAACCGCGGGGTTTGTTTGACCTCGTCAAAAGACACCTTGCACAACAGCTTTGCGAGGGCACTGCTCACCTCAAACCCTGCGGCCACTGTGCGGCATGCCAAATGCGGCTGGCCGGTAATCACCCCGATTTGCGCTTGCTGATGCCTCAAGCCAAGGCCATTGAAATGGGTTTGCCAGTGGAGGTGAAGTCTGGTGTCAAGCCAAGCAACGACATTCGGATTGATGATGTGCGTGACTTGCAAAATTATTTCAACACATCTTCCAGTCGGGGTGCGTCACGATATGTGGTGGTGTATCCCTTTGACAGCATGAATACCAACACCGCCAATGCGCTTTTAAAGACCCTGGAGGAGCCAGCGACTGGCTTGCGTTTTGTTTTGGTGGGGAGTCGTGTGGATCAATTGCTGCCCACGATCCGCTCGCGTTGCCAATCCCTCACCGTGCCGGTGCCTTCACCCGCGGAGTGCGAGGACTGGCTGAAAGGGCAGGGCGTGGAGCACCCGGCGCTTGCGCTCAGCTTGGCCTTGCATGATCCATTTGAGGCGCTGGAGCTTGCCCGCCAAGCGCAGGACCAATTGGATCTGCGAAAGAAACTTGCAGAGTGGCTTGCCAATCCGGACCAGCATGCCAATCCACCAGCAGGCTTAGAAAAAGTGGGTTTGCCCGTTGCCATGGAGCTTTCGATGCGGCTTTGCATGGATTGCGTGCATGTGGCCCATGGTCAAAAGCCTGTTCAATTTCCATGGCTTGCCCCCAAGTTGTTGTGGGCCAAATCTATCTCTGTGCAACGCTTCAGCCAACTTTACCAGGCCTTGCAGAAAGAGTCTCGATTGTCTCATCACCCAATCAACCCCCGTTTGGCGCTGGAGTATATGGGTCAACAATGGCAAACTCTTTGCCAATAGCACGCAAGTTGGAGCACGTCATGACCACCAAAGACACCACTCGCCCCTGGATGTTGTCACTCTCGCTGATCGACAAAACGACGACAGCCAATCTGTACATGCCTTTTGTGAAAGGGGGTGGGGTGTTTGTGGAATCCGATAAACAGTATGCGTTGGGAGACCCAGTGTTTGTTCTCCTGACCGTGGGTGAAGAGGCAAAAAAATATCCAATCAATGGCAAGGTGGTGTGGGTGTGTGGCCCCAATGCCCGTGGCGACAAACCGCAAGGCATTGGTGTTCAGTTTCCCAAAGACGACAGTGGCGAGTCGGCACGGGTGGCAATTGAACAAATGATTGGTAAAATGCGCAATTCCATGAAAAAAACCGCCACACTGTAGTGTTTACCGACTCCCATTGCCATCTTGACTTTCCCGGGCTGATCGAACAGCTTCCAGACATCCTTCAGCGAATGCAAACCGCCCAGGTGGACCGTGCGCTGTGTATTTCTGTGCAGTTGGAGGATTTCCCCAAAGTGCGCTCGCTGGCCGAGCAGCACGAGCAACTGTGGGCCACAGCGGGCGTGCACCCTGACTACGAAGACATCACTGAGCCCACGGTGGAGAAACTGCTTGAATTGGCCGACCACCCCAAGGTGATTGGCATCGGTGAGACAGGTTTGGATTATTTCCGCCTCAAAGGCGACTTGACCTGGCAGCGCAATCGATTTCGAGTCCATTTGCAGGCAGCCCGAGAATGTAAAAAACCCGTGATTGTTCACACGCGTGCGGCTGGAGAAGACACCCTTCAAATTCTCGCCGAAGAGCGCGTGCAAGATTGCGGTGGCATTGTGCATTGTTTCACTGAAACACTGGACTTTGCCAAGCGCGCACTCGACCTGGGCATGTACATTTCGTTTTCAGGCATTGTGACCTTCAAAAACGCAGCCGATTTGCGGGAAGTTGCCCGCTACGTGCCGCTGGACCGCATGTTGATAGAGACCGATTCGCCCTACCTTGCACCCGTGCCACACCGGGGCAAAACAAACGAGCCCAGTTTTGTTCCCCATGTGGCGAGCATGTTGGCCCAGGAAAAAGGTTTGTCCGTTGAAGAAGTGGGTATGCAAACCACAACGAATTTCAACACCTTGTTTGGTTTGCCACCCAGTCCATTGGTGCAGGCGCATTGAAAAACAATCTTGTACAACGCCGCCGGCTGGTCGCGAGCGGCCTGGTTTTGCTGCTGATGGGCGGGCTAGGTGCGCCGGGCTCTCTGCATGCGCAAGCGTTTGATGCGTTTTTCATGTCCATCAAAATGGACGATGAACAGCGCCTACGCAACTGGTTATTGCGCGGAATCGACCCCAACACCATCAGCAATGACGGTTTTCCTGCACTGGCGTACGCAATTGTGAATGACTCGCCGGATGCCTTTGCGGTATTGCTGAAGCACCCAAAAACAAATCTTGATCAGCCGGATTTTCGGGGCGATACAGCCTTGATGATTGCTTGTTCACGCAACAAACCCGAATGGGTTGAAGCCTTGCTCAAGCAAGGTGCCTCTGTGGACAGGGCAGGGCAGTGGAGCGCACTTCACTACGCCGCCGCTGCAGGTGGCCTCACCAGCATAGGCCTGCTGGTGAAAGCCAAAGCCAATTTGAATGCGCTCTCGGAAAACGGCACCACCCCGTTGATGATGGCGGCCCGGCAAGGCAAAGAGGAGGCCGTCAGGCTGCTGTTGAAGATGGGTGCCAATCCATCGCCGGTCAACGACGCGGGTTTTAATGCGGCTGGCTACGCCATGCGGGCCAATCGAAAAGAACTTGCGCTCGAAATCATGCGAAAAGAAAAGGCGCTCCGAAGAGCGCCCTGAAAGACCAGTTAACCAACACTGATCGGGTGAAATCAAAGGCTGGCCTCAAAATGTTTAACCAGCGTGCGCAGGTCCCCCGAGGTGCCTGCCAATTGTTTTGCAGAGCCATCCAGCTCCTGAATGGCCACCATATTGCTTTCGGTCAGGGCGCTCATTCTTTCCATGCTGTTGGCCACTTCCAAAGACGCTTGAGACTGTTGCTCAAGCATTGAGGAAATGTCTTTGGCGGATTGTGCGACTCCTTGGCTGGCCAGTTTGATGGCCCCAAGGCTCTCACTGGCTTCGTAGATGAGCCCGGTGCCGATGTTGACCTCTTCAACAGCGCGTGCCATGGTCTCAAGGCCGCGCGACGTGCCTGTTTGCACCTCTTCAACCGTTGCAGCAATCTCGGTGGTGGACTGGCGAGTCATTTCGGCCAATTTTCGAACCTCATCGGCCACCACGGCAAACCCCCTGCCGGATTCTCCTGCACGGGCCGCTTCAATCGCAGCGTTCAAGGCCAGCAAGTTGGTCTTCTCAGCGATTTCAGTGATGGTTTTTGTCACGCTGCTGATCTTCATCACAGCCTGGTTGAGTTCTTCGATGTTGCGTTTGGCGTCCTGCACAACTTCTGAAACTTTTTGGGTGGCCTGGGTAGAGCGATCCATGCAAGCGGTGCCGGTGGACACCACGTCCATCGCATTTTTGGCATGGTTCGAACTCTTGCCTGTGGCTTCCGAAATTTCGTGAACTGACACAGACAACTCCTCAAGCGCTGCTGCCACGCTGTTGATGCCATCGGATTGCTGTTGTGAGCGAGCCATCAAATTCAATGCCAGCTTGCTCAGGGTTTCCGCGTTGTTTTTGACCTCAGACGAACTCGACACCACGTCTGCAATGATGGCGCGCAGGTTAACCTGCATGCTCTTGAAGGCTGTTTGTACCCGATTAAATTCGCGGGTTGAAGAGCCTGGAATTTCGTGTCTAAAATTCCCTTCCGCCAAGGCCGCAAAAGCATGGAGCAGGGTGTCATTGGCCCCCTCCACTCTGCTTTTAATCCACCACAAGCCAATGCCAGCGGCCAAAAATGAAGCGATTGCACTGGCCACACTCAATGCAGGAACATTGAAGGCGGAGAGGAGGGCGATCAAGACGGGCAAGAAGGCCACCAGCGCCAAATCAAGCACAAATGGGCGGCCTTTGGCAGGTTTGGTGAAGGGAAAACCCACAGAGCCAGCGTTGACTGCCTTGTAAAGCGCCTCCGCCTCTTGCTTTTGGGCTTCGCTTGGTTTGGAGCGAACCGACATGTAACCGATTTTCTGGCCATTTTGGGTCAATGGGGTCACGTAGGCATCCACCCAGTAATAGCCGCCGTCTTTGCAGCGGTTTTTTACAAGGCCTTTCCACGGCTCGTCACGTCGAACCGTCTCCCAAAGGTCTTTGAAAGCATCTCGAGGCATGTCCGGGTGACGCACCACATTGTGTGGCTGGCCCATCAATTCGTCCAAAGTAAAGCCGGAGATTTCTACAAATGCAGGATTTGCGTAGGTGATTCGCCCTTTGAGGTCCGTTTTCGTGACGATCGGAATTTTTGGATCAAGCAAGCGCTCCTGGCCATGGGTAGGTAGCGCCATGCGTGCCTTTCGGCCTTTTAATTCAGGTTCAATGTTGGGCATGATGATGATGTGTGCACACACAAAAGGTTTTGTACACGCACATCATAAGAAGCACAGCCCGGATTCTACTGGCTTAAAAGAAAGTGAAATGCACCTCAATTTGCTGGATCATCAATCCTCATCGAGCCATGTTGTGACCAACCACGATCACCTTGGATTGAAATCCTTGAATGATGTCTTGCCCTGCGACCACCGCTTGCATGGGCCAGTCGGGATAAATTGCAGAGGCCATGAGCGCAACAAACATGAACTTGTACATAAGTCGATCACCTTGCAAAGAATAAAAACGTCCTAGAGACGATTTCGACTTGAGGGTGGGTGCTGAGCATCGCGCATTGTGGTGGGGGTCACTCTAGGTAACCCCAAATTTTGCTCCTTTCAAATATCGCATAATTT
>DASUDK010000022.1:0-6203 GCA_036275655.1 Limnobacter sp.
GGACGCACGCACTTTGACACGCCGCATCAAGGCAATGGAATCGTGGATTGCCAATCCTGAGTTGTTGAAGGGCGATGCAGACGCCGAGTACGCTGCGGTGATCGACATTGATCTGGCCGACATCAAAGAGCCCATCCTGGCGTGCCCGAACGACCCGGATGATGTGAAGTTTTTGAGTGAAGTGGCTGGCGATAAGATCGATGAAGTGTTCATCGGTTCTTGCATGACCAACATCGGTCACTTCCGGGCGGCCGGCAAGGTGCTGGAAGGCAAGAGTGACATCCCAACACGTTTGTGGATTGCCCCACCCACCAAGATGGACCAGCACATCCTCACCGAGGAAGGTTACTACGGCATTCTGGGCCGCACCGGTGCACGCATGGAATTACCAGGCTGTTCACTGTGCATGGGCAACCAAGCACAAATCCGAAAGGGTTCCACAGCCGTATCCACTTCCACACGCAACTTCCCCAACCGCTTGGGCATTGACACCCGCGTGTACCTCAGTTCGGCCGAACTGGCCGCCGTGTGTGCGCTGATGGGCAAGATTCCCACCGTGGAAGAGTACATGGAACAGGTGAAGATGCTGGGCAACGTGTCGGGTGAAGTTTACCGTTACATGAACTTCGACCAGATCCCTGAGTTTGTTGAGATTGCAAACAAAGCGAAGCTGGCCGCGTAAACACACGTAGCATCAAAAAAAGCCACCCTCGGGTGGCTTTTTTTGTGTTTTCATCTATGCCATTTCGGTGTCGGATTTGTCCGTTTTACTGCGTTGCCGCCCTGTGCGATTCTGATCGTTGTGGCACCTCAGCAGCATGTCTTTGAGACATGCATGCATCACCTTCACCTCTGCAAGTTTGC
Organism: Limnobacter sp.; assembly: GCA_036275655.1. Taxonomy (GTDB): domain Bacteria; phylum Pseudomonadota; class Gammaproteobacteria; order Burkholderiales; family Burkholderiaceae_B; genus Limnobacter. The sequence goes on from DASUDK010000022.1 coordinate 865, forward strand.
CCAAGCGGCAAATGTCTCTGCCTTGCGCAAGTTGGTAGTGAAGGTCGCTGTGGTCTTCTTCCATGAACAGGATGTGTGCATTCTTAAAAAGTCGCATCAGGGACGCCCTGTGCGCCTCTTCCTGCTCAGGCAAAATATTCATGTCAAACACAACGACTCGGGCATCAACAAAGTTTTCAGCATCGCTGCTGGGGTAGTTGTCCAGGAACACCGCATCGTTTTGCCCCAAGCTTTTAAAGAATCGTGCGTACCCCATCAATTTGATGGGGTAATCACTAAACACCAGGCACGATTCTTGGGTTTTGTTCATACCGATTGTCAAAAAAGCCGTTGAAAGCACAGTGACATTTTCAATCAGGGGTGTGAGATTTAGTACTCCCTATGTGGGTTAAGATAATTGCTTACATTCCACCCGTTCGGATGATGTTGGAGACAAAGCGAACATGGCAAATTTCAAAGAATATGATCAATACGATGCACTTGGCCTGGCGGAATTGGTTCGCAAAGGCGAGGTAAGCGCCGCTGAGTTGCTTGAAGAGAGCATTGCTCGAACCAACAAGGTGAACCCCACCATCCATGCGGTCATTCGTCCTATGTACGACCATGCGCGATTGCAGGCCAAGCAGCCGCAGGACGGTCCATTCATGGGCGTTCCATTTCTTTTGAAGGATCTCATCGCCAGCTATGCGGGTGTCGAGATGACCAATGGCAGCCGTTTTTACCGGGGTTTTGTGCCTGCGGAGGACTCTGAGTACGTCAAGCGATTCAAACGCGCTGGCCTGAATATATTTGGTAAAACAAACACACCAGAGTTTGGGATCACCCCCTCCACGGAGCCTGAATACACGGGCGCGAGTCGCAACCCTTGGGACACCCTGCGCAGCCCCGGAGGGTCGAGTGGCGGATCGGCTGCTGCGGTGGCGGCAGGCATTGTACCCATGGCAAGCGCCAGCGATGGTGGCGGTTCCATTCGAATTCCAGCATCGTGCTGCGGTTTATTTGGTTTAAAGCCGACACGCGGCCGCGTGCCCTCTGGCCCCGATTTGCCAGATGGCTGGTTTGGGTTTATTGCCGAACACGTTGTCTCCAAAACCGTGCGTGATTCTGCGCACATGCTGGATGCATTGCAGGGCAACTATGCGGGTCAAGTGATGCGCATAGCACCACCAGCAAAAAGTTATGCAAGTGCAATCGAGAAAAAGCCCAAGCGCTTAAAAATTGCATACTCCCTTGACCCGCTGCTTGGCAAAACCCTGCATGCCGACTGCCGCAACGGCGTGTTGGAAACCGTGAAATTGCTGGAGAGCCTGGGGCATGAGTGCGAGGAAGTTCGGCCACCGATTGCCCGCGAGGATTTTATTTACGCATACTCCGTGTTGGTGTGTGCCGAAATGGCGGCCACTTTGACCGAAGGGGAACGTGTGCTAGGCAGAACAGGCAAGCCCAGCGACTTTGAAGTCCGCACCTGGGCCCTCATGAAGTTGGGCAGAAGTTTTCATGGCGGTGACGTGGCGCAAGCGGTGTGGTTTATGAACATGTTCACTCGTCAATGGCTCACATTTTTTGAGCCCTATGATGCGCTGTTGACCAGCACTTTGGGAGACTTGCCGATTGCGGTGGGTGGATTGCGACCCACACCAAGGGAGTTGATAGAACTCAAAGCGCTTAGCTATTTGCCAATTGGCCCAATCGCCAAGCAAAAAGATTTTGTGATTAAAAGCGGGCAGAGGGTTTTTAATTATTGCTCACAAACCATGCCAGCCAACGTGACGGGGCAACCGTCAATGAGTGTGCCCTTGCACTGGAACGACAAAAATCTCCCGATTGGCATGATGTTCACAGGCCGTTTTGGTGAGGACGACGTTTTATTCAATTTGGCGGCTCAATTGGAACAAGCCAAGCCCTGGATCCACAACAGACCACCTGTTTACGCGGCTTGAGACACGCTTTTTATTGGAAGTTGATGATCAACCACACGCAGCGATCAGTTCCAGATCAATTTCTCGCTGCGTGTGGTTTGTGGTTTAAATGGTGTCGTGAGGCACGCGCACCCACCCCTCCATCAACACCCGTGCACTGCGGCTCATGATGGCCTTTTTAACCACCCACTGTCCGTTTTCTTCCACCGCTTGCGCACCCACACGCAAGGTGCCGCTGGGGTGACCAAAACGAACCGCTTCGCGCTTAGGTTTGCCTTCGCCACCACCCGCGGCCAAGTTCACCAGCGTACCGGGTACGGCCGCCGCTGTTCCAATCGCAACTGCGGCGGTGCCCATCATGGCATGGTGCAATTTACCCATGCTCATGGCGCGCACCAGCAGGTCGATGCTTTTGGCGTCCACCACCTTGCCGCTGGAGCTGGTGTAGGTTTTGGGTGGTGCCACAAAGGCCACCTTCGGCGTGTGTTGGCGGGTGGCGGCTTCATCCACATGTTTGATCAAACCCATCTTCAAAGCGCCGTGGGCACGAATGGTTTCAAACTTTTTCAATGCATCGGCGTTGCTGTTGATGTGATCCTGCAGCTCGGTGCCTGTGTAGCCGATGGCTTCGGCATTCACGAAAATGGTGGGAATGCCGGCATTGATCAGCGTGGCTTTGAGCGTGCCCACACCAGGCACGTCCAGGTCGTCAATCAAGTTGCCCGTGGGGAACATGGAGCCTGCAGAACCATCCTCTCCCTCATCGGCTGGGTCCAGGAACTCAAGCTGTACTTCAGCGGCCGGGAAGGTCACCCCATCCAGTTCGAAGTCGCCGGTTTCCTGCACCAAACCATCGGTGATGGGCACATGCGCAATGATGGTTTTGCCGATGTTGGCTTGCCAAATGCGCACAGTGCAGGTGCCGTTCTTGGGCACACGCGCCGCGTCCACCAGTCCGCTGGCCACTGCGAATGAACCCACGGCCGAAGACAGGTTGCCGCAATTGCCGCTCCAGTCCACAAAGGCTTTGTCGATGCTCACTTGCCCAAACAGGTAGTCCACGTCGTGATCGGGCTTGCTGCTTTTGCTCAAAATCACGGTTTTGCTGGTGGACGATGTGGCCCCGCCCATGCCGTCAATTTGCTTGCCGTAGGGGTCAGGGCTGCCAATCACGCGCAGCAGCAGTTTGTCACGCGAAGCCCCTGGCTTCTGGCAGGCCTCGGGCAGGTCTTGCAGGCGGAAAAAGATGCCCTTGCTGGTGCCGCCCCGCATGTAAGTGGCGGGTACTTTCAGTTGCTGGCTCATGCGGTGGCCCCTTCCAGAAAGTCCTGCGCAAAGCGCTGCAGCACCCCGCCGGCCTCATAAATGGACACTTCTTCGGCGGTGTCCAAACGGCAGGTCACCGGGAATTCCACGCGCTCGCCATTCTTGCGGGTCATGATCACAGTCAGTGTGCCGCGGGGCGTGCGCTCGCCCACCACCTCAAACACCTCGCTGCCTTCAATGCCATAGGTGTGGCGTGTTTCGCCCGCTATGAATTCAAGGGGTAGGGTACCCATGCCAATCAGGTTGGTGCGGTGAATGCGCTCAAACCCCTCAGCAATAATCGCTTCAACACCGGCCAAGCGAACACCTTTGGCCGCCCAGTCCCGTGATGAACCCTGACCATAGTCGGCACCTGCAATGATGATCAGCGGTTGCGCACGGTCCATGTAGGTTTCAATGGCTTCCCACATGCGGGTCACTTTGCCCTCGGGCTCGATGCGCGCCAGTGAACCCTTCTTCACCTTGCCGTCTGCATCACGAACCATTTCGTTGAGCAGGGTGGGGTTGGCGAATGTGGCGCGTTGTGCAGTCAAGTGGTCGCCACGGTGGGTGGCGTAGCTGTTGAAGTCCTCTTCGGGCAGACCCATTTTGTGCAGGTATTCACCGGCAGCGCTGTTCATCAAAATTGCGTTCGACGGGCTCAGATGGTCGGTGGTGATGTTGTCACCCAGCACCGCCAGCGGGCGCATGTTTTTCAAGGTACGCGGGCGTGCAGCCAATGCACCCTGGCCCTCGGTGTCCCAATAGGGCGGGCGGCGAATATAGGTGGATTGTGGGCGCCAGTCGTACAGCGGGCTGGGGGCCTTTTCCACCGCGCCCAGGTCGAACATGGGGATGTAAATTTGGCGGAACTGCTCGGGCTTCACGTGCTTGTTCACGATGGCATCAATTTCTTCGTCGGAAGGCCACAAGTCCTTTAGGCGAATTTCTTTGCCGTTGACCACGCCGAAGACGTCCTGCTCAATGTCAAAACGCACCGTGCCTGCGATCGCATAGGCCACCACCAGCGGCGGGCTGGCCAGGAAGGCTTGCTTGGCGTAGGGGTGAATGCGACCATCGAAGTTGCGGTTACCGCTCAACACCGCAGTGGCGTACAAATCGCGGTCGATGATCTCCTGCTGAATCTTTGGATCCAGCGCACCACTCATGCCGTTGCAGGTGGTGCAGGCAAAGGCCACGATGCCAAAGCCAAGCTTTTCCAACTCAGTCAGCAGGCCCGCTTCTTTCAGGTACAACTCGGCCACTTTGGAGCCAGGTGCAAACGAGCTTTTTACCCAAGGTTTGCGAATCAAACCCAGTTCGTTGGCTTTCTTGGCCAAGAGGCCTGCTGCCACCACGTTGCGGGGGTTGCTGGTGTTGGTGCAGCTGGTGATGGCGGCAATAATCACCGCACCATCGGGCATCAGGCCTTGTTCTTCCTCGGCTTTGGCTTTGTCCAGGTTAACGGCAATGCCACGCTTGGCCAACTCGGTGGTGGGCATGTGGGCGTGAGGGTTGGAAGGGCCTGCCATGCTGCGCGTCACCTTGCTCAAGTCAAATTTCAGCACGCGCTCGTATTCGGCTTTGGCCATGCCATCGGCCCACAGGCCAGTGTGCTTGGCGTATTGCTCCACCAGCGCCACTTGCTCGGGTTCGCGGCCAGTCAGCTTCAGGTAGTCAATGGTCTGCTCGTCAATGTAGAACATCGCGGCGGTGGCGCCATATTCAGGCGTCATGTTGGAAATGGTCGCCCGGTCGCCAATGGTCAGGCTACGTGCGCCTTCGCCATAAAACTCCACATACGCACCCACTACACGTTCTTTGCGCAAAAACGCGGTCAGCTCCAGCACAATGTCTGTGGCGGTGATGCCGGGTTGGCGTTTGCCGATCAGCTCCACACCCACAATGTCGGGCAGGCGCATCATGGAAGCACGGCCCAGCATCACGGTTTCCGCTTCCAGGCCACCCACGCCCACGGAGATCACGCCCAGCGCGTCCACATGCGGCGTGTGGCTGTCGGTGCCGACGCAGGTGTCTGGGAAGGCCACACCATCACGTACCTGCACCACCGGTGACATTTTTTCCAGGTTGATCTGGTGCATGATGCCGTTGCCC
>DASUDK010000023.1:0-2304 GCA_036275655.1 Limnobacter sp.
GCTGCGTTGGCATGGGCCCACTTCAGGGCTTTGCAAAATTCTTCGCTCAGGGGGTTGTCGCTCACGGTGTGCCGCTCCATGAAGTTTTTGGAGGCCACCATGGCGCGCAGCTCGTCCAGCAGGCCTGGGGTGTTGATGTACCGCACGGTGCCTTGCACGTAGTTGTTTACGCTGTCGGCCACGCAGTAGTCTTGCAAATCAAACGCGGCCAGCACGTCGTAATCGCTGCGGGCGTGTGGCTCTTGGCCCAGCAGCCCGATGCTCGGCAGGCCCAGCACCATGCAGTCAATGGTGCTGGTGGCATTGCCAAAGGGGAAAGGGCTGAGCGCCAGGTGGTGCTGGTTGAGCATGGCCAGGTATTGGTCGTAGGTGGTGCGCCGGGCCACTGTGGCGCTTGGGAACATGCGCTGGATTTGCCGGGTGGTGGTGAGGTGAGAAATACCGCCCTGGTTGGGGAAGAAGGTGTAGCGCACTGGCTTGTTGGCCAGGCGTTCAATTTCTTTGAGCGCCGCCATGAAGCCGATGTTGATTTTCATGAGGTTGCACGGAATGGCAATGCGCACTTCGTCGTTGGGCAATTCGGCGGGCGGGGGCAAGCGCAGGTCTTTGTGGGCTTCAATCAGGCTGCCAATCTCGGATTCCAGCACCAGCATGTTTTCGGCCACAACGCCGGGCTCGCCCACGGTGCGGGTGTTGATGAAGGCCAAATCCATTTCTGTGCTGTGGGTGGTGGCGGGATGACCAAAACTCATCACCTGCAGCGGGGCCCAACGCAGGTTGGCCATGGAGATGCCCCAACTGCGCATGCCCACGCTGGTGAAGTAGGCGATGTCGGGCGTGCATTGGTCGAGCACGTTTTGCACATTCAGTTCGTCTTGCTCGGGCACTTCAAGGAAGCGGTCAAACAGGCCAATCGCGTTGTCGTCCACGTCGGCGCGCAAGGCCACCAGCACCAAAAAATAATCTTGCTTTAGGCGTTTGATGATGGGGGCATACCAACGGTACATGGCGTGGGCTGAGGAAAAGCTCTCGGCCACCACGGCCATCACCGGTTTGTTGTGTGTGTTGCCGGGTTGGGGCACGCTGCCCGTGGGGCGCACGCGCAGGCCTTTGGCCTTGTGCATGCGTTTGTACCAGGCATTGAGGTGTTTTTTTATCTCGTGTTTGCCGGGGCTGGCGCTGTAGCTGCAAAGCATCCACACATTGGCCACCACGGCGCGGTAAACATCGTGGGTTTGCAGCGCGTCGTAGGGGTTGTATTGCTCGAGCAAAAATTGGCGGCCTGCCTCGCCAGCCAAGGTGGTGGGCATGCGGTCCAACAACAGGCCGATGGCCAGCAGGGCGGCGGTTTCGCTCTCGTCCAGGCTGAGATTCACCAGTTGTTCCACATCCAGTGTGCTGGTGGTGCTCACCAGCACATGCCGCAGAGCCGCTTGGTTTTGGGTGAGTGATTTGGCTGGGCGCTCTTTGGCGCGTTTGGCCAGCACGCGTTGCAGGGCCTGCTCTGAGCCGTAACCAGAAATTTCAAACACCTGGCTGATGAAGCGCTTTTGCAATGTGAGCATCACCACGCTTTTGAAGCTCAGGTTGTTGCTGCAATCGGTCAACAGGCGCTGGTACACGGCGGCAATGCGGGTGCACAGTTCGCAGGTGGCTGTGGTGTCGAGTTCAAAGAGCTGGTTGTGCGGGCGCCGCTCGCACAGGTCGATCACTTGGCCCAGGGTTTTGATGTGCTCATCCACATGGCCTGGCTTACACGCCACGGCATATTCCAGTTGGTGGAGCTGCTCATCCACGTCAGCGTAAAGGGCCTGTAGGGCGTCTTGAATCGAACGTGTGTCTGCGTTGTGGCTCATGGTTTTTCTTGGCACAGGGGCGGTTGTTTGTTGGTAGTTGGCATGCGCAGGGCATCGAGGTGCGGGGCGAGGCCTGCCGGTGTTTGAGGCAAGTGGCTGGCCAGCGCGTTGCGCAGTTTGGGCAGGTTGTAATACGGCACGCTGGGGTGCAGGTGGTGCTCGGTGTGGTAATTCATGTTCCAGTACAAAAATGCCAGGGGCCGGGCAAGCAGCACACTGCGGGTGCTTTGGCGCAGGTCGCTTTGGTTGCGGGCCAGGCTGGCGTGTTGCAACTTGGCCAGCACGCGGTTGGGCAAGGTGCACACAAAAGCGGCGCAGGTGACCAAGGGCAGCCACATCCACCAACCCAGGGCCAGGGCCAAGCTGGCCAAGCCCAGGTGCAGCAACAGGTGCAGGCGTGCGGTGCGCACCAGTTGTTTGCGGGCATCGCTGCCCGCGGGGAAGTGCC
>DASUDK010000024.1:0-2730 GCA_036275655.1 Limnobacter sp.
CAGGACAATCTGCCCGACCGTGCCGTGCATGAACGGTGACCCAACGGGGCAGAGGCCCAGCCCGACCTCTTTTTTCGAGGGTGGGCCTCAGTTCAGGCCAGGCTCAGGGAGGGAAATACAGATTGGCCGTCGCCAAGGGGCATGGCCTCGGTGCGCTTCAAGGCGCAAGCAACAAAGCCAAGGGGCATGGCCCCGGTGTGCTTCAAAGCTCAAGAAAAAGCGCCACGGGATCTTGCTCTGGCCCGCATCAGAAATGCTGGTCCCGCTCAATATCCATGCCCTTCAAGCCCTGCCCTTTGACTCGCTTGACGAGGTACACCACGTACCCCGACAACCCGTACAACACAAATACGCCAAACAGGACTTTGGGCGGATCTTGAGAGACCAGCGCGAACACCAATGGAATAAGCGCCAAAACCAGGAATGGCACGCTGCGACGGAAATGGAAGTCTTTGCCACTGAAAAAGGGCACCGACGACACCATGGTGACGCCCGCATAAAAGGTGATGCCCCAGGCCAACCAGTCCAGCTCGGCACCAGCCATTTTCGCGTCGTCCATCACCCAAACAAAACCTGTGACCAATGCCGCGGCAGCCGGGCTGGGCAAACCTTGAAACCACGCTTTGTCAACCACGGCGGCGTTGGTGTTGAATCGTGCCAGGCGCAGTGCAGCGCCCGCCAAGTACACAAATGCGGCGACCCAACCCCATTTGCCCATGCCACTGAGGGACCATTCATAAATTATGAGCGCCGGCGCGGCACCAAAACTGACCATGTCTGCAAGGCTGTCGTACTCGGCACCGAAAGCACTCTGGGTGTTGGTCATGCGGGCAACGCGACCGTCCAGGCTGTCCAACACCATGGCTGCAAAAATGGCCACCGCGGCTGCGGTGAAATTTTGGCCCATGGCTTGGACAATGCCATAAAACCCGGAAAACAAAGCAGCGGTGGTAAACAGATTGGGCAGCAGGTACACACCACGATGAGGCGTGCCCGCCGGGCGTGGTGCGCCGCTGGCCAAATGGCGGGGTGCACCGAATCGGTTTTTATTGCGCTTGAATCGCATGGGCTCAGGCCACCAATTCGGCCAGGATGGTTGACGAGGCAGACACCTTGTCGCCAATCGCCACTTTGGGCACGCTGTCGGTGGGCAAATACACATCCACCCGCGACCCAAACCGGATGAAGCCGTAGCGCTGGCCTTTTTCGACCGACTCACTGGGCTTGACGTAGCAAAGGATTCGGCGAGCAATCAAACCAGCCACTTGCACGGCGGTGACCGTTGCACCACTCTCGGTGTGAATGACCACGGCATTTCGCTCATTCTGCGTGCTGGCCTTGTCGAGGTCTGCATTCACAAACAAGCCGGGGAAATAGTCCACCGACTTCACTTCGCCACCAATTGGAATGCGGTTGGAATGCACGTTAAACACGTTCATGAACACGGAAATTTTCAGCGCCTCACGCTGGGCGTAGGGATCTTGGGTCCGCTCCACGGCGACGATGCGCCCGTCTGCAGGAGACACCACCGCATTTTTTTGAGCTGGCACATACCGGGGTGGATCTCGGAAAAACTGCAACACGAACACAAAAAGAATCCAGGCCAACACGGACAGGAAGGTTAGTCCAAAGGACTGGAGGGCCAGGGCAAGAATGCCTACGATCGCCAAAAAAGGCCAGCCTTCGCGCGCAATGATGGGGTGAGGATAGTTCATGGTTTTTTGTAGTGAATGATTCCGAGTTCGATTTTATAAGGCAAAACCGGACGCGCGGGAAGCTTTGTGTGTTTTAAAGCGGAAGAATGTAAGGTCAATGCTCTAGTCTTGCAAAAAACAAAAACCCCGATGTTTTCGCACCGGGGTTTTTTGAATACTCACCCGAGGGTGAAGAAGCGGTGATCAGTTCTTGGATTGATCGACCAGCTTGTTCTTGGAGATCCAAGGCATCATGGCGCGCAACTGGCCGCCCACTTGTTCAATGGGGTGTGCCGCATTCAGGCGACGACGGGCGGTCATTTCTGGATAGTTGGTTTTGCCTTCCAGAATGAAGCGCTTGGCGTATTCACCATTTTGAATGTTGGCCAGGCACTCCTTCATTGCCTTGCGCGCTTCGTCACCAATCACGCGTGGACCAGTCACATACTCACCATACTCCGCGTTGTTGGAGATGGAGTAGTTCATGTTGGCAATGCCGCCTTCGTACATCAGGTCAACAATCAGCTTCAACTCGTGCAGGCATTCGAAGTAAGCCATTTCGGGGGCGTAACCTGCTTCAACCAAGGTCTCAAAGCCAGCCTTGACCAGTTCAACTGCACCACCGCACAACACGGCCTGCTCACCAAACAAGTCAGTTTCAGTTTCTTCGCGGAAGTTGGTCTCGATCACGCCACCCTTGGTGCCACCGTTGGCCGCTGCGTAAGCCAAGGCGATGTCATGGGCGTTGCCGGTGGTGTCTTGGTAAATGGCGATGAGGGAAGGTACGCCGCCGCCCTTGAGATACTCAGAACGCACGGTGTGGCCTGGGCCTTTGGGGGCAATCATGATTACATCGATGTCGGCGCGGGGCACAACCTGGTTGTAGTGCACATTGAAGCCGTGGGCAAACGCCAGCGCAGCACCCGCCTTGATGTTGGGGGCCACTTCTTTGTTGTACACGTCGGGAATGTTCTCATCGGGCAGCAGAATCATGACCACGTCCGCTTGTTTCACAGCGTCGGCCACTTCTTTGACA
>DASUDK010000025.1:0-2595 GCA_036275655.1 Limnobacter sp.
CTGGCCTTCGACCTCATTTGCAGCAACCCGCCCTACATTGAAGCTGGGGATCCGCATCTTCAACAAGGGGATTTGCGATTTGAACCGCCACTGGCGCTCACCGACCATGGCGATGGCCTGCACTTTTACAGGCAGATTGCCCTACACAGCCCTGCCCTGCTTCGCACCGGCGGCGGCGTGATCGTCGAGCACGGCCACACACAGCAAGCCCAGGTCATACAACTCTTCCAACAGGCGGGGTTTCTCAATGTTCAAGGCCTACCCGACCTGGCCGGCACCCCAAGATTTGTGTTTGCACAGGTGTAAAACAAGGTTGCAAGGCATTGAATTCTCTTGAAAACGCGCGTTTTGTGCCCACATCCATTACACTTACGGGTTAAGCAACACCCCATTTTCAGAAAGGAAGTCCTATGAGCGTTCGCGATTCCATTCACGAAACCGTCACCAGCCACCCCATCGTGCTGTTCATGAAAGGCACAGCCCAATTCCCCATGTGCGGTTTCTCCGGCCGGGCCATCCAAATCCTGAAAGCCTGCAACGCCGAGCGCGTGGTCACCGTCAATGTGCTGGACGACCCAGAAATCCGCCAAGGCATCAAAGACTACGCCAACTGGCCCACCATTCCTCAACTGTATGTGAATGGCGAATTTTTGGGAGGTTGCGACATCATGACCGAGATGTATCAAAACGGTGAACTGCAAGCCCTGATCGCCGCAGCCAACAGTGGCGCCAACGCCGGCCAAAAAGCAGAATAACCCCCACCGTGAGCAGCACCCAGCATCAACACGCCGTCACTGTCGCCATCACCGGCGCCAGTGGCGCGTTGTATGGCCTCAAAATTCTCGATTTGTTGCGTGCTCGAGGGGACGTTGAGATCCACCTGGTGGTGTCCAGCTCCGGTTGGCTCACACTGGCCAGCGAAAGCGACTTGAGCAAAGAAGCAGTAGAAGCCAAGGCCCATGTGGTGCATTCGCCCAAGCAAGTCGGCAACTGCATCGCCAGCGGCTCATTCCCCTCCCTGGGCATGGTGATCGCACCCTGCTCCATGCACACCTTGGCCGCCGTCGCGCACGGTCTGTCTGACAATCTGATTGCCAGAGCAGCCGACGTCACGCTCAAAGAGCGTCGTCGACTGGTGCTGCTGCCCCGTGAAACACCACTTAACCTCGCCCACTTGCGCAACATGGTGTCGGTCACTGAAATGGGCGGCATTGTGATGCCACCCGTGCCGGCGCTCTACCAGCGGCCTCAAAGCATTGATGCACTGGTCACCGACACCGCCCAACACGCCTTGGAACTGCTCGGCCTGCCCAACGCAGGACGCACCGTGTGGCAAGGCTTGGGCAACAACAAATCTTGAATCAAACGGCCCGCTCTTGCGCAGGCAAAAAGAAGCGCTGAAGCATCCGCGGATCCGTTTCTAGCCCCAGATCGGCCAACAAACCCAACATGCGCTTGGCCGCCTGCGGGTTGCTGCGTTGGTGCTTCCGCGCAATGATCAGCTCGTTTTTCATGGAGTGCTCCCAGCCCACCAGTTCAGTCACCGTCACCTGGTAACCGTGCGCTTCCAACTGCAAAGTGCGAAGCACATTGGTCAACTGACTACCAAACTCCCGCGTGTGCAAAGGGTGGCGCCACAACTCCACCAAACTGTGCTTACCCAGCGCCGTTGGCTTGTTTTGCCTCAACACCGAGGCCACCTCAGCTTGGCAACAGGGCACCAATGCAAACGCCTTTGCTTGCTTCTTCAAACCAAATGCAATCGCATCGTCCGTGGCCGTGTTGCAGGCATGCAGCGCGGTCACCATGTCCACGGTGTCTGGCAAATCGGGGTGGTCTGTTGCATCGGCCGATGGCAGGTTCACAAACCGCATGCCGCGATCAAAACCCAACTCCGCAGCCAAGGCCCTGGACCTCTCGACCAACTCAGCGCGGGTTTCCACGCCAGCCACCATCACACCCTCTGGGTTGTCTTTCAAGTACAAATCGTAAAGCATGAAGCCCAAATACGATTTGCCAGCCCCATGGTCCACCAAACGCAGCGCACCGCCCTGACTGGCACGAATCTCGTCCATCAATGGCGCCATGAACTGCGTCAAATGAAGCACTTGCTTGAGCTTGCGACGGCTGTCCTGATTGATGCCACCGTCGCGTGTCACAATGTGCAGCGCCTTCAACAAGCCGATCGATTGATTTGGCTTTAAACCCAAAGACACCAACGGATCAGGTTTTGCGGCAGATTTGCTTGGCTTGGGCATTGGGGAGTGGCATTGGCTTGGTTGCGTTGCCCGACAGTGTACTGGACCGAGAGGAGTGCTGCACTGTGGGGAGTTTGTTTTGCCACTTACTCCTCGACGACACCGGGGCCAAGCCCCTTCCTTGGCGTGCGCCAATCTGTGATTCCCTCCCTGAGCCTGGCCACGCATGTGGCTGGTGCGTCGAAGACCCTTGGTCCGTCTTCATAGACCCGTGGTGTGAGCCTGTTGGCCTTGGATCAGCCCGTGTATCCCTTCTTGCCCCTGGCCAGGGGGCATGCAAAGCGAAAGTGTCGCTGTTGCATCCGGTCCGTCTTGCCGCCAAGCAAGGCTTGTCGAC
>DASUDK010000026.1:0-8989 GCA_036275655.1 Limnobacter sp.
GCGACCTTCAGGACAATCTGCCCGACCGTGCCGTGCATGAACGGTGACCCGAAGGGGCAGAGGCCCAGCCCGACCTCTTTTTTCGAGGGTGGGCCTCAGTTCAGGCCAGGCTCAGGGAGGGAATCACAGATTGGCCGTCGCAAAGGGGCATGGCCCCGGTGCGCTTCTGGGCCCAGGTCTCTTCAGGCGGAGCCAAGGGAGACACAGGTTTTCAGCGAGAAACAAGCCTCTGCTCGGCCTCGGGCCAGTAGAGAGGCTCAGCCTGTGGCCAAAGACGCAGCCTTAGTCAGAGCACCCGCCCTTCAGCCCGCGCATCGTCCAGATCAAACACCACCCCAAATCCAATCGATCCGCGAAAAACCTTGACCAGCACCAACGGCCCCTTTGGGCGCAACTGATCCCATATCCAGCGGGCAATGTTCTCCGATGTGGGCAGTGCAATGAATTCATTCAGGTAAGCGTGGTCCAATCGCTTGCGCACAGCGTCCACTTGCTCAGTCAACAGGCTTTCGGGCACCACATAGCCATCGGTGGCGGGGCCTTCAAACCACACCTCGGCGGTGTAGCTGTGGCCATGCAATCCCGGCCAGTCTGGCAACTGGTGCGCCACATCAAATGTAAATTGCTTAAAAACCTTCATGGCATTCCAATCACTTTGTGGGTTTGTACACTCAAGCGCCAAAGGGGTTTGCTCAAGCATGTTTGTATGGCCACTTGCAAATTGTGCGCCTTGCGGGCTGGGTCTGCATCGTCCATCGCCTGCACAAAAAAATGCTTAAAACCAAGCTGCGCCAAAGCGTCCAGGTTTTGCCCCAGCTGCGGCACAACCACCTTCAATTCATCGCCTTGGGTTTGCACCAATTCACTGCCAAATTTGGGGCTCACACAAATCCAGTCCACGCCCTTGGGCACAGGCAGGGTTCCATTGGTTTCAATGGCAATTTCGAATCCCTGGGCGTGTACAGCCTCGATCAGTGCTTTGTCCAACTGCAAAGTGGGCTCCCCCCCGGTGAACACCACATAGGGCTTTTGCTTGGTGGCGTCGCCTTGAAAGGCATTTGCAATCGCCAGCGCCAAATCCTGCGGAGATTTGAACTTGCCTCCGCCCACACCGTCGGTGCCCACAAAGTCAGTGTCGCAAAATTTGCAAACCGCCGTGGCACGGTCTTCCTCGCGGCCACTCCACAAATTGCAGCCTGCAAATCGGCAAAAGACAGCCGCTCTCCCGGCCTGCGCGCCTTCGCCTTGGAGGGTATAGAACATCTCTTTGACGGTGTATGTGCTCAAAACAAGGTGGGGATGGCTTCAACAGGCGCCATGCTAACCGAAATGGCCATGGATGCCCAGCAAACCGCTTTGGTGCTCTGCAAAACAGCTTTGCACAATCAATGGGCAAAAAAATGCCCGGTATGGTTAACCGGGCAAACCTCAGAAGCAAAGGAGGAGGGATGTGAGCCCTTAGTTTGCAACCACCCCCCTCCCCTTTCAAGTCCATTTTTCGAGGCTTTCCTCGAAACTGGCGAGTTACATTCAACCCAAAACCGCTAGAAGAAAACCTCCACTCCGCCGAAAATCGCACGGGCGTTCGCTTTCAGGGCGATGCCCTTCTGCACCGCCGCAATTTAGAATAAAAAGCCCAAAACCACTGCGTGTGGCTTTGGGCTTGTTGCCTAAAACTGACAAGTTACTTTTAAGTAACCTTTAGAAACATTTTTAAAAAGGCAAAGAGACCGATGGAGCCACCTTCAAAATGGCCGCTTTGAACTCGGCCTGGATACGCGCCAGTGCCGCGTCGTTGTCTGCCTCAAAACGCATCACCACCACCGGCGTGGTGTTGGAAGGCCGCGCCAAGCCAAACCCATCTGCATACTCCGCACGCACACCATCAATCGTCACCACGCGTTCAGACGATGGGAACTCGCCCTGCGCTTGCAATTGACTGACCAGTGCGAAGTTTTCGCCCTCTGCGGTCTTCAGTTGCAGTTCAGGCGTGCTGCTGGAGTTGGGCAGGGCGTTGAGTTCAGCCGATGGGTTGTGGCCCTCGGACAAAATCTCCAGCAAACGGCAGCCGGCATACAAGCCATCGTCAAAGCCATACCACCGCTCTTTAAAAAACACATGGCCGCTCATTTCGCCCGCCAGTGGTGCACCTGTTTCCTTGAGCTTGGCTTTGATCAGCGAGTGCCCTGTTTTCCACATCAAGGGCTCACCGCCCGCCGCCTTCACCGCATTGGCCACATGGCGTGTGCACTTCACATCGTAAATCACCATGCCACCCGGGTTGCGCGAAATCACATCACGCGCAAACAGGATGAGCTGTCGATCAGGGTAAATAATCTCGCCATCCTTGGTCACCACACCGAGGCGGTCCCCATCGCCGTCAAAGGCCAAACCCAATTCGGCGTCGCCCGCCTTCACCGCGGCAATCAAATCTTGCAGGTTTTCTGGGTGGGCGGGGTCTGGGTGATGATTGGGGAAATTGCCATCCACCTCGCAAAACAACTCCTGCACCTCGCAGCCCAGCGCTTCATACAATTTGCGTGCAAACGCACCTGCCACGCCATTGCCACAATCCACAGCAATCTTCATGGGGCGCGCCAGGCGGATGTGGCCCACAATCTTGCTCAAATAATCGGGCCACACATCCAACTGCCGATAACTTCCGCGCTGCACACCTGCCATTGGTCCGCGCACCGGCTGTTCGTTTTGAATCCATTTGAGCAAGCCCTGGATGGTGTCGCCGTACAGGGTTTCACCAGCAACCATCATCTTCAGGCCGTTGTACTGCGGGGGATTGTGGCTGCCAGTCACTTGCACACCAGTGCCATTGCCCAACAAAAAGGTGGCAAAGTACACCAGCGGCGTGGCCACCATGCCCACGTCCACCACGTCCACACCCGCATCCTGAAATCCATCGGCCAGGGCTTTGCACAGGCGCGGTCCAGACAATCGTCCATCCCGACCAACCACCGCCTCGCTTTTGCCACGTTGCAGGGCCAGCGCCCCCAAGGCACGCCCCACCGCATAGGCCGCATCCTCGGTGAGCGTGTCGTCCACAATGCCGCGAATGTCGTAGGCTTTAAAAATCGAAGGGGAAATGGTCATGCGTGCACCTGAAAATAAAAATGAACAAGGAACGATTAATAGCGCTTGAAGCCCACGCGGCACTGTGTTCGGGCCTCTCCGGGCATAATACAACTTTTGATGGTCAGGAATTGTTTCACCCATGGCCCACTATGCGATTGGCGATGTGCAGGGTTGTTTTGACTCCCTTCAAAGTTTGTTGCAACACATTGCCTTTAACCCAAAACACGACACGCTCTGGTTTGCAGGCGACCTGGTGAACCGGGGCCCTCGCTCACTGGACACCTTGCGATTTGTGCACAGCCTAGGCAAGGCAGCGCGCACTGTGCTGGGCAATCACGATTTGCATTTGCTGGCTTTGTGGTGCGGGGTCGGCAGGCAACACAGCTCCGACACCATCGCCGAAGTCGTCGATGCGCCCGACGGGGAAATGCTGATCGATTGGCTGCGGCACCAACCCCTGGCCCTGCCCCTGCCTGCGCCCAAGGGTGCGCTGCTGGTGCATGCGGGCGTGTTGCCCCAATGGAGCCACGCAAAAACCCTGGCGCTGTCTGCCGAAGTGCAGCGCGTGCTGTCCAGCCCAGACTGGGCCGAGTTCATGGCTGTGTTGTACGGCAACAAACCCAATCGCTGGGATGAATCACTGACTGGCGAAGACCGCTTGCGGCTGGTGGTCAATGTGTGCACACGCATGCGCATGGTGCAGGCCGATGGCAAAGTGGATTTCAAATTCAAGTTGGAGCCCGCCGATGCACCTCCCGAGTTGAAGCCCTGGTTTGAGCTGCCGCGCCCACATGCCCCGCAAGAAGGGCCCATCGTGTTTGGGCACTGGTCCACGCTCAATCAAATGCGCAATCCAGCAGGCTACTGTTTGGACTCGGGTTGTGTGTGGGGTGGCCAGCTCACGGCCTTGCGTTTGGATGATGGCGAAATATTTCAAGTGCAAGCCGTGGAACCACCACTGCCCACCGTGCCTTAGTCTGGGTGCGGCAGTTTAATCCAGATTGCCAGCCAACCGGGCAGAGATTTGCGCGTACGCCAGGTCACTCAAATCATGGCGGGTTTGGCCTGCGCTTGGTATCGGGTTGTGAAAGTAAAGCTTCACCACAAACCCCTTGGGATTGTTCAACAGCACTGCAATGTTTTGCAACAGGGTTTGCTCACCAACAAAGGCTGGTGCTGGGGTGTAATGGCCGCTTGGCGTGCAATACTGCAGGCTCACCGGCAGCAATGGCAAGCCCGCTTGAATGGCTGGTTGTACAAAGTTGCTGTGAAAATGCAAAGGTGCATTGCCAGGCCCCGTGGTGCCCTCGGGAAATACGGCCACGCAGCGGCCGGTTTTGAGCACGCCCACTGCGGCATGAATCACATCCCGCACCGCATGCCGCTTGCCACGCTCAATGAACAAGGTGCCACTGCGTTTGGCCAACGTGCCACCAATGGGCCATTTCGAAATTTCAGCTTTGGCAATGAAAGTGACTGGGTACACGGCATTGAACGCAAAAATATCCAACCACGACACATGGTTGCTGTAGAGCAGACAGGGGCCGTGCAGAGCATAATCGGCCAAGGGACTCTCGTACTCGGCCTGCACGCGCACATTCAAAATATGCATCAGCTTGCTGGCAAAGCGCTGCTCAATGCGGGTGCGGGTGCCCACCGACACAAGTGGCCACAGCAACACAGCCACCAGCAAGCCGTACAGCAGGTGCAGTACCAGCCGCAAAACCATCCAGACCTTGCGCATATTCTTCCTCAAACCGCCAAGGTTTGGATGCGGCTTTTTTCAAGCGTGGAGTAGCTCTGATTGCCGTTGACCATGGTGAGCTGCACTTTGCCCTGCATCGGCAATCCATTGAAAGGCGTGTGTTTGCCCTGGCTAATCAAGCTGCTTGGCCCCACCACCCAATCCACATCGGGGTTGAACAGGCACAAATCCGCTGGCATGCCGGGGCGCAATCCACCAGCCTGCACTTTGATGATGCTGGCTGGGTTGCTGCACAGCAACTCCACCATGCGGCCGGCGGGCACATTCTGCTCACGCATCCACTTCACGGTGAGGGTCAACAACAACTCCAAGCCCGTGGCCCCCGCTTCGCTTTCTGCAAATGGCAGCAGTTTGGCATCGTCATCCACCGGGGTGTGGTCGGAGCAAATGGCATCGATGGTGCCATCCAGCAGGCCTGCGCGAATGGCATCCCGGTCCCGCTGCTCACGCAGGGGTGGCACCAAGTGCGCATTGGGATCAAAAAACCCAATGTCCATGTCGGTGAGGTGCACATGGTGCACGCTCACATCACAGGTCACAGGCAGCCCTTCCTTTTTGGCCTGCCGCACCAGCTCCACACCTTTGGCAGAGCTCACACGGCAAATGTGCATGGCTGTGCCCGTGTTGCGGATCAATTCAAAGTAAGCCTCCATGGCAATGGTTTCGGCCATCACCGGCACACCACTCAAACCCATGCGAGAGGCATAGGCCCCAGCGTGTGCCACCCCACCACGGCTCAAATTGGGTTCATTGGGCCGCAAAAACACCGTGAAGTTAAAATTGCGTGCGTATTTCATGGCCTGCAACAACACGCGCAAATCGCCAATGGGTTGTTCAGCCTGGCCAAACCCCACGCAACCCGCCTCATTCAGTTCGGCCATCTCGGTGAGGGTTTCCCCTTTCAGGCCGGTGGTGAGCGCACCCAGCGGGTACACCTTGGCCAAGTTCAATTGCCTGGCCTTGAACTTCAACATTTCAATCAGGCCTGGTTCATCCAGCACCGGGTCGGTGTCTGGCGGGCACACCAAGGAGGTCACACCCCCAGCCATCGCAGCTTCCATCTCGCTTTCCAGCGTGGCCCTGTACTCATAACCCGGCTCGCGCAAGCGGGCCGACAAATCCACCAAGCCCGGCAAAACCCACAGGCCAGAGGCATCAATCACACGGCCTGCGGCAAAGTCAGCGGGTATTTCGCCCTTGGGAGCCACGGCCACCACACGGCCTGCTGCCACCGCCACATCCATCACACCGTCGGCACCGATGCTGGGGTCTATCACTCGTCCGCCTGAAATCAACACGCGCATTGTTTGTCCTTTCTCTTGGGTGCCTTAACTGCCAGTGGCCTTGCTGGAAGCCAAAATACTCATCACCGCCATGCGCACGGCGATGCCGAACGTCACTTGGTTCAAAATCACGCTTTGTGGACCATCGGCCACGGCGGAGTCAATTTCAACGCCGCGATTCATGGGGCCAGGGTGCATCACAATCGCGTCGGGTTTGGCCACCTTCAATTTGTCTTCGGTGAGCCCGAAGTGCTTGAAATACTCTTGTGCAGAGGGAATCAAGGCACCTGTCATGCGCTCCTTTTGCAAACGCAACATGATGATCACATCGCAATCGCGAATGCCCTCCACCAGGTCGTGATACACCCGAACACCCATGCTCTCCAGGTGACTGGGCAGCAGTGTGCGGGGCCCCACGGCTCTTACCTCGGGCACGCCCAAGGTGGTCAGTGCATGAATGTCTGACCTGGCCACACGGCTGTGCAAAATATCGCCCACAATGGCCACACGCAGTTTGGTGAAATCCTGCTTGTAATGGCGAATGGTGTACATGTCCAGCAAAGCCTGCGTGGGGTGCGCATGCCGCCCATCGCCCGCGTTGATCACATGAATGCCCCCTCCCGTGACCCGGTTCAAATGCTGGGCCAAAAAGGTGGGCGCGCCACTCTCGGAGTGACGCATCACAAACATGTCTGCGGACATGGCCGCCAGGTTGTCGATGGTGTCGATCAAGCTCTCGCCCTTGCTGGTGGACGAGGAGCCAATGTTCAGGTTCACCACATCGGCCGACAAACGCTTGGCTGCAATTTCAAAGGTGGTGCGTGTTCGGGTGGAATTCTCAAAAAACACGTTGAACACCGATTTGCCACGCAACAACGGCACCTGCTTCACCTCGCGATCGGTGACCGACAAAAAGGATTCAGCGGTGTCCAAAATCCGGTGGATCATGGCCTTGGGCAAGCCCTCGATGCTCAACAGGTGAATAAGCTCCCCAGCGGCGTTCAGTTGCGGGTTATTCAATTGGCTTTACCTCCAGGTCCAAGCGGAATGCGCCTTGGTCATCTTGGGTGAGTACAAACGATTCATTGGGTTTGAGCTGCCAATGCATGCCCACATACTGGGCATCAATGGGCAATTGCCGCCCGCCCCGGTCCAGCAGGACAGCCAGTTCAATTTTTGCTGGACGCCCATAGTCAAACAGGTGATTCACAATCGCGCGCGTGGTGCGCCCGGTGTACAACACATCGTCCACCAGCAATATGCTCCGGCCTTCCACTTCAAATGGCACCTCGGCCGGTTTTGGGTCGCTCTTCAAGCCCCGTTGAGAAAAATCATCCCGATAAAAAGCGCTGTCCAAAAATCCACAGGGCAGTGCAAAACCCAAATCGGCGTGCAAGCGCTCAGCAATCCAGGCGCCGCCGCTGTGCACACCAATCAGACCCAAGGCACTGCGGTCGGGGAAGGCTTTGTCAATTTGGTCGCGCAGGCGCGCATACAAACTCTCGGGATTTGGCAGGTTCATTGCCCCTCCAGAAAAAACTGTTCCAGAATCAAACATGCACTGCCCATGTCCACCCGGCCCTTGTTGGCGCGGGCAGAGGCGCCCCCCATGCATTGCTCAATCACTGCGCTGGTGTAGCGCTCGTCCACCATGCTGCAAGGCAAACCAAAGCGCCCCTCCAACTGCCGGGCAAAGCGGCAACAGCGTTGTGTTAACTCATTGTCGCTGCCATCGGGGTGGCGCGGCACACCCACCACCAGGCCCTCTGGCTGCCATTCTTTGATGAACTGCTCAATGCGTGCAAAACGTTGCGAATCTTGATCGGCTTCCACCACACCCACGCCCTGGGCGGTTTTGGTGAGGGCGTTGCCAAAGGCCACCCCAATGCGTTTAAGACCAAAATCAAAAGCCAAGAACAGCGTGGGTTTTGAATTGTGCATGGTGTCTACGCGTGCCCCGCAGCACCAGTCAACAAACAAGGATCGATGCCCAGCAAGCCGTAGGCGCTCGCAAAACGTTCCTCCAGCGGCATGTTGAACAAAATCTCGTCGTTGGCTGGCACAGTGAGCCAAGCGTTTTGCGCAAGCTCTTGCTCCAACTGGCCCTCACCCCAACCGGCGTAACCCAGCGTAATCAACCATTGCTCGGGTGCCTGGCCTTTGGCCACCGCCTCCAGGATGTCTTTTGAGGTGGTCAGCGAAATTCGATCGTTCACAGGCAAAGACGAATTCCAATGCAGTGGCGCGGTGTGCAGCACAAATCCGCGCTCAGCCGCCACCGGGCCGCCAGCCATCACCGGGAAATGGTCTTGCAATTCTGTCTCGATGTTGAGCTCGATTTTGTCGAGCAAGGCGGCAATGCCCAGGTCGGTGGGGCGGTTAATCACCAAGCCCATGGCCCCCTTGGAAGAATGCTCACACATGTACACCACCGACCCTGCAAAACTGGGGTCGAGCATGTTGGGCATGGCAATCAAAAAATGACCGCACAAGCTGAATTCATCGGGGGTAGAAATTTCGGGCTCGCTCATGCCAAAATTGTAATGCCTTTTCCGAGCGTTTTACCCCCAACACAAGCAGTACCATGCCAGCACCCACCCTTGAAAATCATCCCCTCTCCACCCAACCCCGGCCTGGGCAGTACACCACAGGCTTGATGTGGTTCCGTCGAGACCTGCGCACCCACGACAACGCCGCCCTGTTTTATGCCCTAAAGCACTGCCAACAGGTGCACTGCGTGTTTGTGTTTGACAAAACCATCCTGGACAAACTGCCCAACAAAGCCGACCGCCGGGTGGAATTCATCTGGGAAAGCTGCATGGCCTTGAAGCGCAAGCTGCAAGGGTTTGGCGGC
>DASUDK010000027.1:0-2493 GCA_036275655.1 Limnobacter sp.
TCACGCAAATTGCGGTGGGTGGCGCAAATCACTTGCAAATTCACCGGAATGCTTTTTTGGCTGCCCAGCGGGGTGACCACACGCTCTTGCAACACGCGCAACAACCGGGCCTGCAGTGAGATTGGCATGTCGCCAATTTCATCCAAAAAGAGCGTACCGCCGTTGGCTTGCAAAATGCGGCCTTGTGAGCCTTTCTTTTTTGCGCCGGTGAATGCGCCATCCTCATACCCAAACAACTCAGATTCAATCAGCGTCTCTGGAATGGAAGCGCAGTTCACAGCCACAAAAGGCTTGTCATGCCGAGGCGAGTCGTTGTGAATGGCCTGAGCAAGAATTTCTTTGCCTGTGCCGGTCTCGCCCAAGATCAGAATTGGAATGTCTTTGTCGATCACCTTGCCCACTTTCTCGATGATCTTGGCCACCTGGGGATCTCCAGTGTTCAAGTACTTCAAACTCGAGAGGTGACGGCTCTTGTTGCACGTGCTTGTTTTGGTGGCGGGCACACTGGCTGTGGAGGCAGATGGGGTGCTTGCGTCTGCGTTGTTTTTGACCAATCCGATGGAATCAAAAATACGGCTGCGACCCACGCTGCCCAAGCTTGCCCTGGCGGTGACCTGGTTGCCATTGTGCAGGCACAGGGTGAGGGGCAGGGGGTTACAAGTGCGGTAATGATCAATGAGCGCCGACAAAGGCATGCCAAACAATGAGCTGAATGTGTGGCTCTTCAATGCGTTGCTGGACATGCCAAACTGCACCATGGCTGCGCGGTTGGCTGCCAAAAATTTGCCCGCTGGCGAAAATGCGGCAGACCCTTCCACCACAGACCCCAGGAACTCGCCTCGCTGATGGAAGCTGACAATGATCGCCTCTTGGAATGAGGTGTTGAAAATGTGGTTTTCAATCATCTGCGCCGACATGCGCACCAAGCCCATGGTGTGGCGGTGGTAGCTGCGGTAATCACCAGTCACATCCAGCACACCAATGGCAACCCCCTGGGGGTCGAATATTGGTGCGGCAGAACAGGTCAAAAAGCGATTCACATCCAGAAAATGGTCTTGCCCGTGAACCACGGTGGGCAACTCCTCAATCAGCGCCGTGCCGATTGCGTTGGTGCCCTTGTTTTCTTCGCTCCAGGTCACGCCCGGGGCCAGCGCCACCTTTTGCGCCTTGGCCAAAAAGTCATCGTCCCCAAGGGACTCAATGATGGTGCCGCTTGCATCGGTGAGCAACACCATGCTGTGTGTATTGACCACCTGCTCATAGAGGGTTTCCATGAATGGCAAGGCGCAAGAGCGCAAACGGTTGTTTTTCTCGAACAGCTCGCGCAGTGCGTTGGACGGTGGTGGGGCCATGTCCACCTTGGTGGAAGTGTCCAGCCCGGCGGCGGATGAGCGCTGGTGCGCTCGGCGAATGAATTCCAGATGCCCATCTGTGCCCGGGTCGATCAGTTCGATCACTTGAGCATTGGACGCAAGTCCGCCACTATCCCGGTCGGATAAAAATCCCATTCGTGTCTCCTGCTTCGGTGGTGCTGCTTGTTGTAATGTTTTTTTGGGTGCAACAACGGCTCATGTGGATGTTATTGAATGTATGAATTAATCACCCACATGTCAATTCCATTGCAAACAGTGTGCCAAGGGCATTCAGTTTGTTTCAATCTGCAACAGTCTTGTGATCGACCTTAGCACACCCACGCCGCCCCTGTCCGGAACTTCGCCAAATGTAACAATTGGGAAAATCAATGCGCCGCGCCGGTCGGATAGGGTGGCACGCCGCTTGCAGAGTACGAGGATGTTATGAATTGATTATCAAAAACCAGGAGTTGTGGATGTTAGTGCGCAAAGCCATTGTGGCCTCAATCTTTTCAATCGCTGCCGGTGTGGTTCTGGCCCACGGCGATGTCACACCGCAGGTGGTGGATACTTCAACCCTCAAGCCTTTGGGCGATGACATGTTGGACAGCAATCCGTACACGGGTGACCAGGAGGCCATTCGGATTGGAAGCTCTGCTTACAACCAGAATTGTGCCCGTTGTCACGGCTTGGAGGCCATCAGCGGTGGCATCAGTCCAGACCTGCGCAAGATGAACAACGAGTGCAACTCTTTCGCGGGGGCCAAGGCCAAGAAAGAGTGCAAGACGGAGCTCGACGTGTATTTCCGCAACACGGTGTTGGGCGGACGTGTGCGTGGTGATCGCGTCTACATGCCCCCGTTTGCAGGCATTTTGAACCAGGAAGCCATTTGGGCCATCAAGGCGTACGTAGAAACACGCCCGTTCGAGTGATTGCATAAAAACTGGGTTGCCCGACGGATTGATTCCACCAGGGCAGCCCTGACCAAGCCGTTAAAACTACAAGTGCAACCAAGGCACAGGCATTTTTGGAGACCCTCAACATGACCAATCCATGGCGCAAGCTGGCGCGCACCTTACTCACCATTGCTGTTTTTACCCTGTGGGTGGCCCACAGCCCTGCAAAATCCCAAGAGCTTCAA
>DASUDK010000028.1:0-2334 GCA_036275655.1 Limnobacter sp.
GCGACCTTCAGGACAATCTGCCCGACCGTGCCGTGCATGAACGGTGACCCAACGGGGCAGAGGCCCAGCCCGACCTCTTTTTTCGAGGGTGGGCCTCAGTTCAGGCCAGGCTCAGGGAGGGAATCACAGATTGGCCGTCGCCAAGGGGCTTGGCCCCGTTGTGCTTCAAGGCGCAAGCAACAAAGCCAAGGGGCTTGGCCCCGGTGTGCTTCAAGGCGCAAGCAACAAAGCCAAGGGGCATGGCCCCGGTGACGTCGAGGTGCAAGTGGCACCGCAAAGCAGCGTAGAATAAGCCCCATTCAACAACACAGGAAAGCACCGTGGGAATTCGCGTACTTGTTCTGGGCGCACAGGGCCAACTGGGCCACAGCATTGTGCAACATGCCAAACCCGCGTTGATGGACACCATGGATGCGATTGTTGGTTATGGTCGGGAGACGGTTGATTTTTCTCAGCCAGACAGCATTGTGAGTGCCTTGAAGGATGTGCGCCCCGATGTGGTAATCAACGCGGCGGCTTACACCAATGTGGAACGCGCGGAGGCAGAGCCAGAACTGGCGAATGCCATCAATGGCCATGCGGTGGGTGTGTTGGCGGAGCAGTGCAAAAAGCAGGGGGCTGTGTTGGTGCATTACAGCACCGACTATGTGTTTGACGGCACGTCCACGCGCCCATACCTGGAGACCGACCCCACCAGTCCGCTGAGTGCCTATGGCCGTAGCAAGTTACAAGGCGAGCAATTCATGGCCGAGGTGGGCGGCGAGACGGTGATATTTCGCACCAGTTGGGTGTACGCGCTGCGTGGCGGAAATTTTCTGAAAACCATGTTGAAACTGGCGCAAGAGCGCGACACACTGACTGTGGTGAACGACCAAATTGGCGCACCCACGCCCGCCAATTGGTTGGCGGAGCTGGGCCTCAGTGTGGCTGGCGTGGTGGCACAGCACCGCTACAAAACTTTGGGCAAGCTGGCGCCCACATTTTTGCCCGACTTCCCCAAGGAAGTGCCCAGTGGTGAAATTTTTCACGCCAGTGCAGCGGGCACAACCACTTGGTTTGACTACGCGTGCAAGGCCTTGGAACAGGCGCATGCGCTGGGTGTGATCAAGCGCATGCCCACCATACTCCCGGTGAGCACTGCAAGCATGAATTTCAAGGCGCAGCGCCCGGCTTATTCGGTGTTGGACAACACAAAGTTGATGGACACCTTCCGCGTTAATCCGCCGGATTGGACCAAGGGCATCAAGGCCTTTTTGCTCAATTGCTAAGTTGTCGAAGTACGCGCGCTGCGCCTCAGTGAATGCGCAGCACCGTGCTTTTTACCGAGGCCCATGCGCCCAGCATCACGAGCACCATCCACACCAGCACCAAGCCCAGGGCCGTGATGCCACTGGGTTGTTCAAAGCGGAAATCCCGATCGAACTGCCGAATGAATTGCCCGACGGCATCGTCGGCCAAGCCCATGGCGCCGCTCACCACGCTGTAAGCCAAACCAAAGGCCACCAGCGCCAAGCTCACCGACCACCACAGCGTGGGTCGGCCCACCTCGGTGTCTGTGGCGCCCAGCGCCTTGAGCACATGAACCTCGGCTTGGTTGCGGATGAGCTGCAGGCGCACTGTGTTGAATGTAACCACCAGCACCATGCCGGCAATCAGCACACCCAGGGCCACTGCAATGAGTTGTGCGCCGTTGAGCACCGATTGCAAACGCCGCACCCATTGGGCGTCGTATTGCACATGCTCCACGCCAGGAAAGTTTTGCCAGGCTGCAATTTTGTTCTCGATGCCTTGCGTGTCGGTTTCTGCGTCCACTTCGAGCACCACCACCACGGTGTAGGGCAGGGGGTTTTCGGGCAGGGCTGCGGCCAGGTCGGGGGTTTGGCTTTGGGTGCGCAGCCGCTCCATGGCTTGCGCGGGCGTGACCACGGTCACACTGTCGAGGTCGAAGTCACGCTTCAGTTTTGCAGCCGCTGTTTTAACGTCATCGAAATTTGCGCCAGGCTCAAAGTACAGGCTCACTTCGGGGTCCCCCACCCAGCGGTCCATGCTGGGCACAATGGCACTCAAGCCTTGCGCAATGCTCCATGGCATGGCCAGTGCAATGGCCAGCACCAGGGCATTGAACAGGTGGCCCAAGGGCTCATCCAGCCACAGTTTGAGGCCTGCCGAAATTGAAAACCATTGAAGTCTTAACCAGCGCATGGTGTGTGTTCTACAGTAAGGTTCAAGCCCCGTAGGCCTTGCTCAAAAAGTCTTTGGAAAATGCCTGCACACCGCTCTCGCGACCGCCTTGCTGTGACAGGTCGGCTGGTGTGGGCAACACTTGGCCCTCGC
>DASUDK010000029.1:0-11353 GCA_036275655.1 Limnobacter sp.
GCGACCTTCAGGACAATCTGCCCGACCGTGCCGTGCATGAACGGTGACCCAACGGGGCAGAGGCCCAGCCCGACCTCTTTTTTCGAGGGTGGGCCTCAGTTCAGGCCAGGCTCAGGGAGGGAATCACAGATTGGCCGTCGCAAAGGGGCTTGGCCCCGGTGCGCTTCTGGGCCCAGGTCTCTTCAGGCGGAGCCAAGGGAGACACAGGTTTTCCGCGAGAAACAAGCCTCTGCCCGGCCTAGGGCCAGCAAAGTGGCTCGGCTTGCGGCCAAGTCGTTGACCTCACCGAACTGGCTCAGCCTTGTGCATCACCAACTCCACCCAATCCTGATGCTCCAAAAACCACTTCACAGTTTTCCGTATGCCTGTCTCAAAAGTCTCTTGCGGCCGCCACCCCAACGCGTGCTCAATTTTGCGTGCATCAATGGCATAGCGTCGGTCGTGGCCTGGGCGATCGGTCACAAACTTGATTTGTTCGCTGTAGCTTTTGCCATCCGGGCGAGCTTGCATTTCATCCAGCAGTTGGCACACCAATTTCACCACGTCGATGTTGGCCATCTCATTCCAGCCACCAATGTTGTAGGTCTCGCCCACTGCGCCCTGCTCAAGCACGGTGCGTATGCCACGGGTGTGGTCTTCAACAAACAGCCAATCGCGCACCTGCATGCCATCGCCGTACACAGGCAAATGTTTGCCTCGCAATGCATTGTTAATCATCAGGGGGATGAGTTTTTCGGGAAAGTGGTAAGGGCCGTAGTTGTTGCTGCAGTTGGTGGTGAGCACGGGCAATCCGTAGGTGTGGTGCCAAGCCCGCACCAAATGATCACTGGCGGCTTTGCTGGCCGAGTATGGGCTGTTGGGCTCGTACTTGTTGGTTTCGGCAAACGGTGCGTCATTGGGCCCCAGGGTGCCGTACACCTCATCGGTGCTCACGTGCAAAAAGCGGAAGTTGCTCTTCGCATCGCCAGCCAGGGTGCTCCAGTATTCACGCACGCATTCCAGCAAGCGGTAAGTGCCCACCACGTTGGTTTGTATAAATGCCTCCGGGCCCAGGATGGAGCGGTCCACATGGCTTTCTGCAGCAAAGTTCAACACCGCCCGGGGTTGGTGTTTGGCCAACACCGCCCGCACGGTGTCGGTGTCGCCAATTGAGGCATGCACAAAGGTGTGTTCTGGCCGCTGCATGGCCGTGCTCAGCGTGCTCAAATGCCCGGCATAGGTGAGCGCGTCCAGGCTCACCACCGCTTCATCGCTGTGCTCAAAATGCTGGCGCACATAACAGGAGCCGATAAAACCGGCGGAGCCCGTGATCAAAATCGTCATGTTCTACCCGTAATTTGCTTAAAATGGGATTAAAAAAATATACAAACAGGCGTCAGGGCCTTGGTTTTTTGCATATTACCCGCTCCCAGCGGAATTAATTTTTTGACAGGACAGATCATGAACACTTCAGGGACACATCGTATGAATTGGATGGCGGTATCCGCCCTTGCCTTGTTGGCGGCCGGCTGTGTGGTGGTTGCACCCATCCCAGGCGAGAGCACCCAACAAAACCAGCCACAAGCCAACAACGCGGCCAGCTCTGCAGCGCCCGCCACGCTGTGCAACATTGAGGGCAAACAAACGCAAGACCTCTCCGACGGCACCACCAAAGCCACTGTGACCCAATCGTGTGAAGAAACTGTGCTCTACATCGAAAACCAGCACAAAGAACACCCCAAGCGCTGCCGTGTCGCTGTGGCAGGCCAAGGCACCGAGCTTTACATCATGCCGGGTGAAAACCGCACACTGACCCAAACCGGCCCCGTGGCGCGCAGCCAATTGGCAGTGGCCTGTGTGAACGACTGGAACCGCACCAAATGAATGAGTGTTGGCTCATAAAGTGAACTTTGGTTAAAAGTTGTCTTTTACATTCATGCTTGATTTAACATTCGTACATGCCCGCGAAGGGACAGACATGGGAAATCAACATGAAAACTGTATTACTGCTCGACGATGCACGCGCCATTCGAAGCGTCTTTGGCGAACTCATCCGACGGGCCGGCTTTGAGGCCCAAACAGCCTCCACAGCCGAAGAAGGTTTTCAGTACATTCAGGAACACGGCACGCCAGACCTCATCGTGACCGACATCAACATGCCGGGCACCACGGGGCTGGAGTTTTGTCGCCAGGTTCGCAGCATCACCAACCACGTGCCCATCTTGGTGCTCAGCGCACAATCTGACAAAGATTTGATTCAAGAAGCGCGCAAAGCGGGGGTGAATGGATGGATGCTCAAGCCCGTGGAGCCCGAGTATTTCATGAACCGGGTGATGAGCGCACTGGCCTAGAAGCAGCCCACCACGCCCTGTGTGGCCTTAGGCATTGCGCTCCAACTGAATGGTGCGCACTTCCACCGCACGCTCTGCGCCCAGCACATTGAGCAACACCAACACGCGATCTGCGCTTTTTTGTTTCGCGATGGTGCCCACCAACCCTTCAAAGGGGCCGTCGGCCACCCTCACCTGGGTGCCAATGTCCAGTTGCTGCGCGGCACTCAGATCCAACACCCCTTGGTCGCTGGCTTGCTGGGCAATCAAGTCCACCAAAGCATTGGGGACCGGCGTGGGCTTGCCGCCAAATTTCACCAAATCCACACAACCTTTGGTGGAGCGTAGCTTGGAAAAATCGTCCACGCCTTGTTCCAGGCGCACAAACAAATAGCGCGGAAAAAGCGGTTCTACCACTTCAACCACACCTTGTGAGGGCTTGCGTTTGCGCACCAAAGCCTTGGGGAAAAACACCCGGTAATGCTGACGAAGCAGGTTGTCTTCAGCCACCGCCTCCAAGCGGGGTTTGGTGTACATCACATACCACTGGGCCATCGCAAATCGGTATCCTGCCAAACACACTTCAGCATTGTAGCGTGTCTCTTTGTGCGCTCATGCAAACACCTTCACAACCGCAGCAAGCACGTCCAAGTGATCGGCCACTTCCGCCAGTTTTTCCTGCGAGTCTTTGAGCTTGAGCAATTTTTTTTGCAATTGACGAACCCCCGCCATCAGCTTGGCCAAGGCCAATTTGCGTTGTTCTGCCAACTCGCCCAGCTTTGCGTTTTCCATGCGCACCATGGCCGAATAGGCCGTGCTCAAAGCCGTTTGGTGTTGCACTCGTTGCGCATCGCTCAAGGTGTCGGTGTCCACCAGGTACATGGTGGCAAACACATCTTCCAAGGCCTGTCGCATGGTGTTGTAGTCTTGCTGGTTCATGGTGTAGTGCCTTCGGCCATGTGTGCGGCCGCTTGCTTCATGTTGTGGTGGATGTCTGCAAACGTGTTGGCCAGGGGCCCAAAATCCGCTTGGCCACGCAGCAGGTTAAGCCACGCGTCTTGCATGTCTGCACTCGCCGATTTGGCCTGTTGCAGCAAAGCGATGGCGTGGGGCTGCTCAATGTCGCTGATCCACGCTTTTTTCCAGGCCTCGCCAAGTTTGTTGTTGCCCACATAGGGTTTGTACACCCGCTCGCGATAATTCACCTGGCGCACCAGGGTGGCTCTTTTTTCCAACCAGCGGATTTGCTCATCCAAAAGTTGCTGATTCATCCACAAAGCCTGTGCAACAGCATCGGCATCCCGACGCAGCACCTCCTCCAGGTCGCGGTGGTGGTGCCAACGGGCAATGTGTTCAGCCAAATTGGTCAAGGCGTCTTTCTTGGCCCGAGGCACTGTTTCCACTTGCGGCAGCTTGTTGAATGCCTCCACGTGATTGCGCAAGCTGCGTTTGGTGGCCTCGCTGGTGTCGCCTTTTGCAAGCGCTTCCAGACTCACAAAATAGGCAGCCTGCACATCCAAGTAAGCCGCTATTTCTTGCAAAAGGGCATGGCGTTGGCGCATGGCTTGCGTGTGCTCCTCCAGCGTGTCGGCGTCGCGCGGCAAATTGGGCAACAGGTCGGCAGTAAATTCCAGGCTTTGCGCCAGGGCAAAGTCGTTTACCTTTTTGAGCGTGCTGGTGTAGGCTTTGCCTTGCGCTGCCAACCCCTCAACTTTGCTGGCATTCGGCGAAGCACACCCCGCCAAGCCTGCCATACAAACCCACACGCCCACTGCACACCACGATGCTTTTAAGGGCATGTAGTACTCCATTTTCATCCAATGAGCGCACAAGCCTACGCACAAACCCTGCGGAGTGAGAAACACTTGCTTGGGTGACAACACCATGCGTCATCACAAAACCATTGCCCGATGAATGCGTTACAGCTTATTCTTAGTGCGTATTCTTAAAATAAAAACAACATGGGTCTTCAAGAACCTCACAGCCATCACATTCGTCAAGAACAAGTCGAACTGCTGTTCAAACACCTGCCCTTCATCTTGCTGGGCAATCTTGCATCGGCCACCGGGCTTGCCGCCATCTTGTGGAACACGGCCAACCAGGGGCTGCTGCTCGGCTGGTTGGGCAGCATTTACGCAGCAAGCTTGGCGCGTGCCGTGGTGCGTCGCTACTTTGCCCGGCTCAATGGGCGGTTTGATCCCAGTCGCTGGATGAACATCGCCATTGGAGGCACCTTGCTCTCAGGCCTTATCTGGGGCGCCGCTGGTGTGCTGTTTTTCAACAACGACCCCATCGCCGTGATGGCACTGGCCACCTTTCTGGCCGCCATGGTGGCGGGTGCTGTGTCCTCTCATTCTTGTTATGCGCCCGCCTACCTGGCCTATGCCCTGCCCACGGCTGTGCCGTACATCGCGGTGTGTTTAATTCAGGGGCAGACGTTTTACACCGCACTGGGCATCTGCGCTTCGGTGTTCGTGTTGGCCAACATTCAATACGGGCGCAACCTGCAGGCCACGGTGGAGCAATCCATCAAATTGCGGTTTCAGAATGCCGATTTGATTGGCGCACTCACACATCAAAAAGAATTGGCTGAACAAGCCAATGTCGCCAAAACCCAGTTTTTGGCGGCCGCCAGTCATGATTTGCGCCAACCGCTTCAGGCCATCGAGCTGCTCACCGACGCCCTGCGGCGAGATTTGATCAATCACCCCAGCCGCAATCTGCTGGACCTCATACAAGACGCGGGGCAAGGCTTGCGTGATTTGCTCAATGCCCTGCTCGACAGTTCACGCATCAATGCAGCGGCCATCACAGCAAAACCCCAGCACCTGCAAGTCGATTCACTGCTTCAACGCATTCACCACGACTTTGCGCCACTGGCTGCCAAAAAAGGCCTGGACCTGCGGCTGCGCAGCACCCGGCAATGGGTGTACACCGACCCCCAATTGCTCGACCGGATTGTTCGCAACTTTGTGGACAATGCCATCAAATACACCACCAGCGGGCGTGTGCTGCTGGGCTGCCGGCGTCAAGGCGAAGCAATGCGACTGGAGGTGCACGACACTGGCATTGGCATACCCGACATGGCACAAGATGCCGTCTTCAACGAGTTTCACCAACTCAACAACCCTGAACGCGACAAAGCCAAAGGCCTTGGCCTGGGTTTGTTTATCGCCAAAAGCCTCGCCAAGGTGCTGGGGCATGCCGTGGGTTTGCATTCTGTGATGGGCAAGGGTTCTTCGTTTTACATCGAGCTGCCGGTGTGCGCGCCCGCCCAACAGCAAGCGCCTGCAGCCAAACCGAACAGCACACCAAACTACGAGCCCATTCGCGGCAAAACCGTGTTGCTGATTGATGACGACGCCGTGATACAAACCAGCGTGGCCGAGATGCTCAAACGCTGGCATTGCGAAGCGATGATTGCAGAAAACGCCGAAGACGCGCTCAAATTGTTGCTGGCCGAAGGCGTGGTGCCCGACGCGATTGTGGCCGACTACCGCCTGCGCGACAACGCCACCGGCGTGCAAGCCATACAAGCCTTGCACAGGCAACTGGGCCACATCCCGGCCGCCATTTTAACGGGGGACACCGCACCCGACCGCATCACTGAAGCGCGCAAATCCGGCTACATGATCATGCACAAACCTTTGAGCGCAGCCCAATTGCGCAACAGCCTGAGCCTTTTGATGGCTTGACCCTCCCCAACCCCGATTGGTATCACTCCAATTTGCAAAATTGGCGAGCCAAGGGGGAATTCAGTAGCGTGCAGGCATTCCTGTTATTGCCCGCACCTGCATGGACTTCAGCGTCATTCCCGTATTTGGCCAGGGCGTTAAGCCCGCCCTCGGCATACGTTACAGCAACTACTTTTGGGTCTTCTTCGACAAACGCACCGAGCTGCCACCCTGGCTGGTGCTGCACCGCGAGTCGGTGAACGATGCAGAGCTCGGGCTGTTGCTGGATTGGGGCATGCCACGCAGCCGCACCGGGGACACCGTGGATTGCAAAGTGCTCACCCACTTCGGCTTGGTGGAGGGCGACCTGTACGAGCCAAGCTGGTGGGTGGGCTTAAGCGAGCGGCGGCGCAACGCCGTGTTCACTGGCGATTTACAGGTTGTAAAGTTGCCCATGGCACGGGGGCTGGAAACCGACCTGCGCAATCCCAACAGCATTTACTGGGCAAGCCACACCCGGCTGATGCAACAACCCGCAGGCAGTGCCGACTTTGAGCGCAACAGCGCCCTGGTTGAAATGGCCAATATTTTGCTCTCGCGGTGGCGCGAACACGATGTACAAAACCTCGAGTTCAAATCCCGCAGTCGCCTGGGCGAATTGTGGGCCGAAGGCGTGGCAGTGGGCCAAGGCATTGGTGCTGGTGTGATGTGCTTTCTGGAAGGATTGTGGAGCCTCATCACCGTCACGGTTGAATTCACCGCCACCGCATTCAAGGCCACATGCAACGCCATTGACACCGTGGTGAACAGCAACTTTGCGCAAATGCGCGACATTCTGGCGCAGGCGGGCATTGGCGCCTACAACAGCGCACAAGAACTGGCCGCGCACATCAAAGAGGGCTTGCGCATGCTGCGCTTGCTGGGCAGCGATGCGTTGCTGCGCACCGGGCTCATGGAGTTTTTGGACGGCTTTGGCGAAAGCGTGCCTCACCTGCGCCGCATTAAAAATGCCAGCGCCGTGGTGGTGGTGATCGGCATTGAAGTGTTGCTGGCACTGGCCACTGCGGGCGGCAGCCTTGCTGTGGGGGCAGCCCGCGTGGCCAACCAAGCGGCACGCATTGGCCCCTTCACCCGCAAAGCCATACAACATTTGGCCAACGTGGTGCGCGGCATGGACAAAGCCCAAGCCGACAAACTGCGTGCCCCAGCGGCCTCCAGCAGCAAATCTGCGTCTGCCGCCAATGCGCCAAAAAGTACACCACGCGATGCGCAACAGGGCAGCAAACCACAAAGTGGCACGGGCAATGCCAATAAAACAAGCACAGGCGCCAGCACCCAAAAAGCCAGCAACACCACCACCGCAGGCGAGCCCATCAACATGTTCAACGGCGAGGAGCTCTTGCAACTGCAAGATTGCACCCTGCCCGGCATTGTTGGTTTGGCATGGCTACGCACCTACCGCAGCAGCCTGGCCGAGCAAGGCTTCAACATGGGCCTGGGCATGGGCTGGGCCCACCCACTGGGCCAACGCCTGGCGCTGGTGGGCAAAGCGCTGCATTACATCGACAGTGAAGGCCGCGCGGTGTACTTCCAACCCCTGGAGATTGGGCAAGCCTGCACCAACCACAGCGAGCAACTCACCCTTCGCCGCCTGGGGCAGCAACGCTACCAACTGCAACACAGCAGCGGCTTGGGCCTGGTGATGGAATTTGAGGGCGACGCCCTGCCTTTGCGCAGCATGGCCGACGCATTTGGCAACCAACTCCAGCTGCAACACAATGCGCAAGGCCAGGTTGAAACAGTACAAAGCAGTCAAGCCACCTGGGTGTTGAGCCACAACGCCGAAGGTTTGCTCAGCAGCATTGCGCAAGTTGCCCCACTTAGCCAGATCACCCTGGTGCAGTACCAGTACAACACCCAGGGCCAACTGGTGTGCGCCACCGATGCCACCGGCCACAGCGAGCATTACCAATACAACGCCCAACACCTGCTCACCCAACGCACCCTCAAAAGCGGCTACCCAATTTACTTTGAATGGGCACACCACAATGCCCAAGGGCAACCCTGGCCCCACGCAAGGTGTGTGCGGCAATGGGGCAAGCCTGTGGATGATCAACCAACCTACCACTACACCTTTGAATGGGATGTGGGTGGCAACCCGCTGCACAGTGCCGCCACCGACAGCCGTGGCGCCCGCTGGGAGTACCAGTTCAACCACCAGGGCCAGTGCACCGTGGCACGCAACCCCTTGGGCGCAACCACCCGCACGCAATACAACACAAACGGGCAAGTGCAATGCATCACCCACCCCAACGGCGCCACCGAGCAATGGGCTTACAACGCACATGGCCATGTGATGCAATATGTGGATGTGCTGGGCCACAGCCACCGCTTTGAATTGAATGCGCAGGGGCAGGTACTAAAACACACCCTGCCCGAAGGCCAGGCGCATGGCTACAGCTACACCGCCGAGGGCCTGCTGGCCAGCCACACCGACGCCACAGGCAACACCACCCGGCACCGCTACAACAGTCAGGGCCTGCTCTGCGAAACCATCAACCCCCTGGGCCAAAGCACACGCTGGCTGCACAACGCACAAGGCCAAGTGCTGGCGCAAGTGGACGCACTGGGCCAACGCAGCACCTACCATTACGATGCATGGGGGCGCTTAAGCACCATCACCAACCCACTGGGCCAAAGCACCCACTACGCCTACAACCTGGCTGGGCAATGCACACAAATTTGCAACCACGAAGGCCAGCCACAACGCTTCGCCTACGGCCCCTTGGGGCAACTGTTGCGCACCGTGGATTCCACTGGCCGCATGGTGGAGTACGAGTACACCGATGGCTTAAGCCAACCCACCGCCCGCACAGACGCGCTGGGCCAGCGCCTGCGCTACCACTACGACAGCGAACGCAACCTGGTGGCGCTCACCAACGAAAATGGCGAGCAATGCCGGTTTGAATACGACCTGGCCGAACAACTGGTGAAGCAAACCGGTTTTGACGGGCGCACACAAACCTACCAATACAACAGCGCAGGCCATCTGGTAGAAGCCCAACAATCCCCCACGCTGTGGGTGAAGTACCAACGCGACGCCGCAGGCCAACTGCTTGGCCTTCAGGCCAGTTGCGGTTACAACGCCACCTACGCCTACAACGCACAAGGCCTGCTCACACAGGCCAACAACCCACACCGCGAACTGGCCTGGCAATACAACGCCAACGGCCAAATGGTGGCGGCGCAGCAAGGCCAGCACCTCACCCACCACACCCACAACGCCGCAGGCTGGCTTAAAAGCACCCAATGGCAAGCCATGGGGCCCGGGGTGCCACAAGGCGAACTGGCCCTGGAATACAACGCCCTGGGCCTGGTGCAGCACATGGCACTCAATGGCGAAACACTCACACAATTTGAATACGACGCCCTGGGGCGCGAAACCACCCGCCGCAACGCCAACCGCACACAAGCCCAAAGCGTGTACGACCCACAAGGGCGGCTGGTTGGCCAAGTGCTCAAAGGCCCGGGGGGCACAGGCACCCACACCACCCTGGCCCGCCGCCGCTACCGCTACAACGCCCGCAACCAACTGGTGCGGGCAGACGACACCCAGCTGGGCAGCACGCTGTACAACTACGACATGCTGGGCCGCCTGCACCATGTGCAAGGCCCCACCCCCGAGGCATTTTTATTTGACCCCGCCAGCAACCTGCTGGAGCACCTGGAAGGCGAAGAGGCCAGCGACGCACTGGCCCAACAAGCCCTGCCCCCACCGGGCAGCCCCAACAGCCGCCGCCCCCACCAAAGCGCAGGCAACCGCCTAAAGCGCCAGGGTGCACGTCGCTTTGCTTACGATGAATGCGGCAACCGCATTGAAGAAACCTTTGAGCGCGGCCCGCGCCAAGGCCAAACCACCCGCTACCAATACAACGCACTCAATCAACTGGTGCACGTGACGCATGCCGATGGCAGCACCACCGAGTACCAGTACGATGCGCTGGGCAGGCGCATAAAAAAGCAGCATGCAAAGGCCGGGCAGGCCCCAGGTTTAAGCACCGAAGAGCACACCACGTTTTACTGGCACGGCAACGTGCTGCTGGGCGAAGTGCACAGCAACCCACGCAAAGCCAGTGCTGCCTATGTGTTTGAGCCATTCAGCTTCAAGCCCCTGGCCATGGTGCAACACGGGCAAGTGCTGCACTACCACACCGATCACATTGGCACACCACGTGAGCTGACCAACGCGCAGGGCCAACTGGTTTGGCAAGCCAGCTTCAAAACCTACGGCGCACTGGCCCTGGCCCCTGTGCAAGCCGTGACCCAACCCTTGCGCTTCCAAGGCCAATACTTCGACCAAGAAACCGGGCTACACTACAACCACCACCGGTACTACGACCCACTGTGCGGCCAGTTCACCACCCAAGACCCCATCGGCTTGGCTGGCGGCCTGAATGCCTACCAGTACGCGCCAAACCCAGTGACGTGGGTCGATCCGTGGGGGTTGAGCAGTCAGGTGTTATTTCGCGGAGTGCATTCAAAACACCCCGCAATTTCCTCAGCGAGGCCAGGAATTGCCGAGCCTGCGGTCACAAAGGGTGGCGCTAGTGCTGTAGATCACAACCTAGGCGGTCACTCGGGACAAAGCCAGTACACATCCTGGACTAGAAACCGGGATATTGCGGAACACCATGCAAACAAATCTGGCCCAAGGGGGGTCGTGCTCGAAGCGCCAGTAGGAGCACCCAAACCCGAAGAAACATGGTCTTGGGAACATTCGGATGATGTTTACATGGAAGATGAGGTTTTATTGAAAGGACGTAGAGAAGGTTTAAAGGTGAATCAATGCGGATAAACGGCTCCTTGGCAACATTTCTCAGCGAATCGGAAGTTGCCGCAGTCGAACAATTGGGAGGGCAGCAACTTTTCGAAGCACACCCAGATCGTGCAATTCAATTCCGACAGGAGTTGGTCACTGACACCACCGTTGAGATTAAAAATCTTTTGAAACAATTTGAATTGCTGAGCAATAAAAAACAGTCCATTTTTGGATTCGAAAACGCCATCAGCGCCCTTCGCAAGACCCGGCTACCACTCATAACACTGCACTTCTCTGCAAATCGCTTTGCAGGAAAGCTTTACACCACAGCGCAGGATGATTGCTTGCATGTAGTCGCCGGGGTCATCGTCGACATGTCAAATCGACCTACTAAAGTTCAAAAACCAGCCGACTGGGATGGCTCTTCTGACGCAACCTAAGCACAACAAAAAAATCGCCATCAAAGGCATGTTGACGGGAATCACATTCAAAATGAAGTTGGCCATGGCGGCCTGAACTCTACTTTCGAACCCTGTTAAAAACGGGGGTAT
>DASUDK010000030.1:0-15080 GCA_036275655.1 Limnobacter sp.
CTTTCAAAAAAATCGCGCTGGGTGATGTCCCGCAGTTGGCCGATGCGCTGAAAGAGAAAAAACAGCTGCGTGGGCAGGGCATACCGTGCGGGATCTTGGTAAAACTTTTCGAGGAATGGATTTTCTTCGGGCTTTTCAAGCAGCAGCTCTGCCGAAAACCGTTGGGCCATCAGGCGAGCCAGAGACGTTTTACCCACGCCGATGGGGCCTTCAATCACAATGTGGCGGTATTTGTCAGACAGCAAAGGTGTTCTCCGGTTTTGTCTGTGGGTTTGTGGTGAAGGCAATAGCCCTGCCGCGCGGCCTCAGTTTAGCGCACGGGGCCTGCGCACGTCTGGAGTTTGCTTTCAAATCGGGTTCACCTGCTGGTCCAGCGTGGCCTGCAACAAATCCCGCACCTTTCCATGCCCGGGAATGTTCAGGTCTGGGGCGAGGTCAAGCAGGGGCTGCAGTACAAACCGCCTTTGGTGCATTCTGGGGTGTGGAAGCGTCAGGCTTGGGGTGTTCTGCACAGCGTTGCCACAAAGCAGCACATCCACATCAATGGGCCGGGGGGCGTTGCGGGTGGTGCGCACACGCCCCAGCCGGGCTTCCACAGCCATGCATTCTTCCAGCAGGGTTTCGGGGCTGCCACTCCATTGCAGAGCCAGAACAGAATTCACATAGTCTGGGCCCGTGGCATCCACGGGCGCACTTTTAAATCGGCGCGACTCCTTCACGGCGCTGGCCATCGGGTGCTGGGCAAAGTGCGCCACCACCGCATCAAACAGGGAAAGGGGTTGCCCCAGGTTGCCACCCAGGCCCAGGTAACACAGCATGAATTGGCTCACGCCTGCTCACCACCCTGGGATGGGGCTGCGCCAGCGGCTTTGGGTTTGCGGCGTCGCCGCTTTTTCTTGGCTGCGCCGCCAGTGTCGGCTTGGGGTGTACCACGCAGGTTGTCGAGCAGGTGTTGGCGGTTGGCCGACTCTCCGTCGCTGAATTCCCGCCACCATGTGGCAAGCTCAACATCGGCATTGCCCACCAGGGCACGCAGCTCGAAAAAGTCCAGCGCTGCTCGGAATTTTTGTTGTTCCAGCATGCGGAAGGGGGCCTTTCCAGCGCGTTTTTCGAAGCGGGGCTGGAAGGCCCAGATCTCGCGCATGTCGCCAGTCAGTCGCCTCGGAATGGCGGTGCGATCGGCTTGTTCCGCCAGCACTTCATCCATGGCGGCAAACAGGGCCGGAAACTTCATTTCCCCCGCTTTGATGCGCTTTTCCCAGTTTTCCAGCACAAGGTGCCACAGCAGGCAGGCAAACAAAAAGCCAGGGCTCAACGGTTTGCCTTCATGCACACGTTGGTCTGTGCGGGCCAGGGCCTCGGTCAAAAAGGCTTCTCCAGCCTCATTGTCCATGATGGCGTCCAGCAGCGGAAATACCCCATCGTGTAACCCAGCCTTGCGCAAGCCTTTCAGGCAAGCCAAGGCAGATCCGCTCATCAGGAGTTTGAGCATTTCATCAAACAGCCGGGAGGCCGGCACATTGCGCAACAGGCCGGCCAGCTCTGCAATGGGGGCGTAAGTGGCGGGTTCAATCTGAAAGTCGAGTTTTGCGGCAAAGCGCACCACGCGAAGCATGCGGACCGGGTCTTCACGGTAGCGCACGGCAGGTTCGCCAATCATTCGCAACGTGCGCGCCCGCAAGTCTTCCATGCCGCGGTGGTAGTCCCACACGGTCTCGGTGGTGGGGTCGTAGTACATTGCGTTGACGGTGAAGTCACGGCGTGAAGCGTCTTCGTCTTGTCTGCCAAACTCGTTGTCGCGCAGCACACGGCCATGTTCGTCGGTGTCGCTGTTGCCCGTGGTCAACGCGCGGAAGGTGGAAGTTTCAATGGTTTCCGGGCCAAACATCACATGCACAATCTGAAACCGTCGGCCAATGATGCGCGCCCGGCGAAAGAGCCGTTGGGTTTGCTCAGGGCTGGCGTCGGTGGCCACATCAAAATCCTTGGGGCGCATGCCCAAGAGCAAATCCCGCACCGCGCCGCCGACCACGAAAGCTTTGTAACCCTTGCTTTGCAGGGTTTCACAAACACGGATTGCGTTGTGGCTCACCAGGCGACGATCAATTTTGTGCTCGGCCACTGCCCACACTTTGGGTTTGTGAACCGTGTAGCTCGTTGCAGTTTTTTCGCGGCTGCCCAGGTTCAGGTGGGCGTGTTTGCCTGGGGGCTCTTTGCCCAAGGCTGGTTTTGCGAACATGCGTTTGAACAGTTTGCGGATCATTTGAACAACTCAATCACAGGCCAGTTTCTATCGCGAGCGATGGCGGCAAGCCGATCGTCGGGGTTGGCAGCCACGGGGTGGCTCACGGCTTCAAGCAAGGGCAGGTCATTGATGGAATCGCTGTAAAAGTAGGTCTTCTCAAAACTGTCCAGCGTGCGCCCTTGTTCTTCGAGCCAGGCGCTCAGGCGGGTCACTTTGCCCTCTCTGAAGCTTGGCACACCGCTCACTTTGCCAGTGAACTCACCATCAATTTCTTCGGGCTCGGTGGCAATCAACGCATCAATCCCGAATGCGCGCACAATCGGGCGGGTGATGAAACTGTTGGTGGCTGTGATCACCACGCAAAGGTCATTTTGGTCTTGGTGTTGTGTCACCAATTGGCGTGCACTGGGTCGAATGTTGGGCAGTATCACTTCGGTCATGTATTGCCGGTGCCAGGCGTCGAGTTGCGTGCGTTGGTTGTCCCGAAGCGGACGCAACTGGAAATCCAGAAAAGCGTGAATGTCCAGACAACCGGCCTTGTAATCTTGGTAGAACTGATTGTTGCGGGCCTCAAACTCATCCCGGTTGAGCACGCCCTGATCGATCAGGAATTGTGACCAACCATGGTCAGAGTCCATGGGCAGCAGGGTGTTGTCGAGGTCAAACAGTGCGAGTTTCATATTCACGTATCACCAGGCTTTCCCGGCGTTTCATCCAGTGGCGAAGCAAATTCACACTCACTGGTTTTTGTTGTTCCAAAGAAAAGCGGTCCAGGCTGTCCATGACCGCCATCAATGACCCCATGTCGCGCTGAAAATACCGCAGCGCATACTCCACCACTTCATCGCTCAACTGCAAACCCCGCGCCTGTGCCACCTGTTGTAGGGCAGCCTGCTTTTCATCGTCACTCAAGGGGTGAACCCGAAGACACAAACCCGCTTCAATCCGGGTCCGAAGATCATCCCGCAGTGGCAAGGTGGCGGTGGGTTCGTGGCCGCACAATACAATGGCGGGTGGTTCACCACTGGCCATCGCCTGGTTGAATGCGTTGAACAGTTGCACTTGGGAGTAGGGCGTCAGTTGTTCAATGTTATCCATCAACAGAGCCGAGGCACTGGGCCGAAACACGAACCGCTGCTGGCCTGGCAACACGGCGGTGCCAAGTTGTTCACCCAAGGCGCGCAGCAAATGGGTTTTGCCACAACCTGGTGGACCATACAAATACACAAACGGGCTGAGCGTGTGCCCTTGAAGCAGCGATTTTATTGCATGCAAAACCTGCGCGTTTTGACCCACCAAAAAATTGCCCAGTGTGGGGCGCGGTGGTGTAAAAACGTCAAGAAGGAGTTGTTGCATGGGCATTGCTTGGGGTTGTTGGAATTCAAGCAGCCCTCAATAATACCCCCGATTGCCACTATTGACGGCCTGTGTCGGTTAAAATGGCGGCTCTCAAAGATACAACCCTTTTCGGACTCAACGTCAATGAATTCTCCCCTCACCTACAAAGACGCCGGCGTGGACATCCAGGCCGGTGACGATCTGGTCGAAGCCATCAAGCCCATGGCCAAGCGCACGTTGCGCCCTGGCGTACTGGCGGGCATTGGTGGATTTGGCGCGCTCTTTGAGGTGCCCAAGGGGTACCGTGAGCCTGTGCTCGTTTCCGGCACCGATGGCGTTGGCACCAAGTTGCGTTTGGCCTTTGAATGGAACATTCACCACACCGTGGGCATTGACTTGGTGGCGATGAGCGCCAACGACATTCTGGTGCAGGGCGCAGAGCCATTGTATTTTTTGGATTACTTTGCGTGTGGCAAGTTGGACGTGAAAACCGCAGCCAGTGTCGTGGGTGGCATTGCCACAGGGTGTGAACAGGCGGGATGCGCGCTCATTGGTGGAGAGACCGCCGAGATGCCTGGCATGTATCCCGATGGTGAGTATGACCTGGCAGGTTTTGCAGTTGGCGTTGTTGAAAAATCCGAAATTCTGGACGCAAGCAAAGTCAAAGAGGGCGATGCCATCATTGGCTTGGCGTCCAACGGCGCCCATTCCAACGGATATTCTTTGGTGCGCAAAATTCTTGAGCGTGCCCAGCCAGATTTGGGGCAGCCCTGCGACGGAGTGACGCTCAAAGAGGCCATCATGGCCCCCACCCGCATGTACGTCAAACCTGTGCTTAAACTGATCAAGGCCTTGCCCGTTCACGCCTTGGCGCACATCACCGGGGGCGGTTTGGTCGAAAATATTCCCCGCGTCCTGCCTGAGCAACTCACGGCTGAACTGGATCGCGCCGCGTGGCCCGAGACCGATCTTTTCAAGTGGCTACAAGCCAATGGGCAAGTGCCTTTTGATGAAATGAACCGCGTCTTCAACTGCGGCATCGGCATGGTGGTGGTGCTGCCCACCGAGCAGGTGGATGCGGCCATGGCATTGCTCAAGGCCGAGGGAGAGACGCCTTACCTGATTGGCAAGGTGCGCCAGCGTCAGCAAGGCGAGGCACACACCATCGTCAAGCCTGCCGCGGCGTAATCCATTTCAATGGCCGGGCTGGCGCGCATGCAGTTGTGCCAAAGCCCAGTCAATGTGTTCAGCCAAAAAATCATCTGCACTGTCGCGCATCTGAGCAAGTCCTTGAAGCACAGCCGGATTGCCATCGCTGTTGCCTGCGGCCACGGCCAAATTTCTCCTAAATTTGCGGTAGCCGATTCTTCGAATGGCGCTGCCTTCGGTGTGCTTTAAAAACTCCGCCTCGGTCCAGCGCATCATGCTGGCCCATTCGGCATGCTCAAACAAGGGCCTGGGGTTGAAGTCTGCAAACTGCGCAGGCTTGGTGAATTTGTTCCAGGGGCACACCAATTGGCAATCGTCGCATCCATAAATGCGGGTGCCGATTTTCGAGCGCAATTCCAGCGGTATCGCACTCTCATGTTCAATCGTCAGGTATGAGACACATCGTCTCGCATCCACCTGGTAGGGCTTCACAATGGCACCCGTTGGGCAGACCGACAAACATCGGCTGCATTGTCCGCAGTGATTGTCTTCGAACGGATTGCTCACTGGCAGGGGCAGG
This sequence comes from Limnobacter sp., assembly GCA_036275655.1. Classification (GTDB taxonomy): domain Bacteria; phylum Pseudomonadota; class Gammaproteobacteria; order Burkholderiales; family Burkholderiaceae_B; genus Limnobacter. The sequence continues at coordinate 5,313 of DASUDK010000030.1, forward strand.
TTGGTGAAGATCTCACCCAAAAAAAACAACGAACCCTCTTGAGGATGGATCAGCAGGGTGTGCTTGCCACGCCAGCCCAGGCCTGCTTTTCGGGCAATTTCTGTTTCAGGTGTTGGCGCACTGTCGCAGGTCACGCGGAAGGCAAATTCCCCTTGCTCAAGCAGCCTGCTGTGCAAAGCGTCCGCGAGCCTTTTCAGGCGTTGACGGATCACCTTGTGGTAATCTCTGCCGCGCGCGTACAGGCTGACGTAAGGCACGCTTGGGTCGTTAACAGCATCCAAGGTTTGGGTGCAAAAGGCTTGGGCGTCTTTCCCCAGTTGAGATTGGCTGACATACGGTATGCGCACCGATACAATCCGGATCGCACCTGGATGCAACAAATCCGGGTTGAGCCTGTCCATGCCATACTTGGCCATGTAGGTCATTTCGCCATGCATGCCTGCGTCTAGCCAGGCTTTCAGGTGAGGCTCGCAGGCTTGCAGGTTGGTGTCACTCACCCCAAGGCAATCCAGCCCCTGGGCTTGCGCGGTTGCTTGCAAAAGTGCCCAGTTTTTTTGTTCCAAACCTTCTGTTTTCATGACCACACTAGCGATTGAATTGCCTGACGAAAGCGCCACCCACAGTGTAGGCCAAAAGCTGGCCAAGCTTGTGGAAGCTTTGCCCAAGCCACTCGCCCTGTATTTTTCAGGGCCTTTGGGGGCGGGAAAAACCAGCCTGGTGCGCGCCATGCTTCGTGGTTTGGGTGTCCAGGGAGGCATCAAGAGTCCGAGCTATGCGTTGGTTGAACCTTACAATTTATTGAAATATTCTATCTATCACTTTGATTTTTATCGTTTCTTCGATCAAAATGAGTGGGTAGACTCTGGATTTCGTGAGTATTTCGAACAAAAAGACTCGGTTTGCCTGGTTGAATGGCCGGAAAAGGCTGGTCAACTTCTGCCCACACCAGACATTCACCTGCATTTGAAGTACTTGGGTGATTCAGGTCGGTGCATTGAGTTGGTTGCGCACACGGAGGCAGGCCAGCGCTTGTTGCAACACATGGAAAATAGACAAAGCCTATGAGTTCTCGACGCGATTTATTGAAAACCGCTGGCGCTGGTTTGCTGCTGAAGCTTGTGCCTGTGGGGGCATGGGCCATTGATCAAGTCCGTTTTGTGGACGTGCGTTTGTGGCCAGCCGATGAATACACCCGGGTGACCTTAGAGCATGCAGGGGCCATCAAATACAAACATTTTTTGATCGAGAACCCGTGGCGCATGGTCATTGACCTGTTGGACATGCGCTTAGATAGCACCCTCAAAGCGCTCACCGCACGCCTGCAGGCAGACGACCCTTACGTGAAACAAATTCGGGTCGCGCAGTTTGATGCCAACACTGTTCGCTTGGTGTTCGATCTTAAAACTGAGGTAAAGCCCGAGATATTCACCATCGACGCAGTGGCCGAATACAAAAATCGCTTCGTGGTGGATTTTTATCCCAAAACGCCCACCGACCCTTTGCTGGCGCTGCTTCAAGATGGTCAGGGCGCGCCAGCGGGCAATCGCGAAGATGAAATGGCACGTGCTCAACGCATGGCGCAAGGCGATGCGCCCGCCAGCGCCAAACAATCCCCGGCACCCGCAACGCAAAGCAAAGCGCACGCCAACCCGCCCGAACAACCCGCCTTGCAAATGAAGCAAAGGGTCATCACCGTCGCCATTGATCCTGGACACGGTGGCGAAGACCCTGGTGCAATTGGACGAGGTGGAAGTTATGAAAAACACGTCGTGCTTGCCATCAGCAAGATGCTCAAAGCGGAACTGGATGCGATGCCTGGCATGCGTGCCATGCTTACACGCAACGGCGACTTTTTTGTACCTCTAAACACCCGCGTTCAAAAAGCGCGCAACGTGAATGCCGACCTTTTTGTCTCGGTCCATGCCGACGCCTTCATCAAACCCACGGCCAGCGGCTCATCGGTTTTTGTGTTGTCCGAGCGGGGGGCCACCAGCACGGCAGCCAAGTGGCTGGCCAACAAAGAAAACGCATCCGACCTCATCGGGGGCGTGAATATTCGCGGCACCGACAGTCAGCTTGCCCGTGTCTTGTTGGACCTGTCCACCACGGCGCAGATCAACGACAGTCTAAAGCTTGGAGATGCCGTACTCGGCAAAATTGGCAAAATCAATAAGTTGCACAAGCCACGCGTGGAGCAGGCGGGTTTTGCGGTGCTCAAGGCACCCGACATCCCCTCCATCCTGGTGGAAACCGCGTTCATCAGCAACCCTGACGAAGAGCGCAAGCTCAACGACCCTGCCCATCAAAAGCGAATAGCCCAAGCGATTGCCCAAGGCATTGCCAATTATTTTGCAAACAATCCACCTGTGGCCCGGGCGCGCATCACTTAAACCAAAAGACGATCGCTGTCACTGCTGGCCAGCGCCGGCGGCCGTGCCCTTTATAATGGTTGCATGAATCAACGCGCCATTGCCTTATTGCCCGATGTGCTCATCAGCCAGATCGCCGCCGGCGAGGTGGTGGATCGGCCGGCCTCGGTGGTCAAAGAGCTTCTTGAAAACGCTTTGGATGCGGGGGGCACCGAGATCACCGTGCGCATCGATGGGGGTGGTATCCAACGCATCTGTGTACAAGACAACGGCAAAGGCATCCCGCAGGGCGAGCTCACTCTCGCCGTCACCAGGCATGCGACCTCCAAAATCCAGTCCCTGGACGATCTGGAAAACGTGGCCAGCCTCGGGTTTCGGGGTGAGGCACTTGCCTCCATCGCCTCCGTCAGCCAGTTCACGCTAAGCAGCTATCCAGCGGGTCAGTCCAATGCGTACGCCATCCAGAATCACAGCGGAACGTGGGTGATCGAGCCCTCACCGGCAGGCTTGGGCACCACGGTGGATGTTCAATCCCTATATTTCAGCACACCGGCCCGTCGCAAGTTTCTAAAAACCGAGCAAACCGAGTTTTATCAATGTCTCGATGTGGTCAAGCGCATGGCCTTGGCCAATCCAACCGTGAGTTGGGTGGTATACCGGGACGGAAAACTGCACACGCGCTTGCAGCCCAGTGCATGGAGCCAGCGTGTGTTCAGTTTGCTGGAAGCCTTGGCCAACGGTGCTTCCAAACCCATTGAGTTTCAGAGCGACACCATGCGCCTGCATGGGGCCATCGGCTTGCCGGACGCAGCCCGTGGCAAAGGCGACATGCAGTATTTTTATGTCAATGGCCGATTTGTAAAAGACAAACTGATTGGCCATGCGGTGCGATCTGCCTATGAGGATGTTCTTCACGGCGACAAATTTCCGGCGTTTGTGTTGTTTTTGCATTTGCCCCCCAGCGAAGTGGATGTGAACGTTCACCCCGCCAAAACCGAAGTTCGGTTTCGCAACGCGCGTGGCGTGCATCAATGGATTCGCCAATGCATCGCACAGGCCCTCGCAGGCTCTCGTGCCGTGTCGGTCGTCAGCGAGCCTGTTGCGCCCACACCCCAAGCGTCGGTTAGCCCGTCATGGCGGGTGCAGGCGTCTTCCACCAGTTATCCAAAGGCGCAGCCCAAAACGGCCGCTTTGCCATTTGCACGCGAAGAGCTTGCAGATTACATCGCAGCGCATCGACCCCCAAGTCCACTTCCATCGGAGCCGGTTACACCACCCGTCAATGTGATGGCCATGCCCAGACCCGCTGCGGCTTTGGATGCTGTTCCTCCCCAAGCGCCAATGCCCAATCCAGCTGCGGATGAGTACCTTGGGCAAGCGATTGCGCAGGTGCACGGCGTTTACATTCTTGCACTTCGCCCAGATGGCATGGTGGTGGTGGACATGCATGCAGCCCACGAGCGGGTGTTGTACGAGCAGTTCAAACAGGTGTTGGACAATCGCGAAACCGTTTCCTCCCAAGACCTCTTGGTGCCGCTGCTGGTGCAAATCGATCCCAGATTGGCCCCAGAAGTGGAGCAGGGACGATCCGTCTGGGAAAGGCTGGGCTTCAAGCTCAGTTTGATTTCTGCCCAAGAAATCGCTGTGCGCGCCGTGCCCACGGTCTTGCTGGGGCAAGACCTCTCGGCCCTGTTACAACAATGGCTGGAAGATTTGCATCAATATGGCGCTGCACACGTGTTGGAGCGCCAACGCAATGAATGGTTGGCTGGCTTGGCTTGCCACACAGCAGTGCGTGCAAATCGCAAACTCACCCTGCCCGAGATGAATGCCTTGCTTCGAGCCATGGAACGCACAGAGCGCTCAGACCAATGCAACCATGGCCGCCCCACGTGGCGGCACTTCAGCATGGCCGAGATGGACAAATGGTTCTTGAGGGGGCAATGACCCAATCCCGGATCACTCAGCCCCACATTCCAGCGCTGGCGGTGCTTGGCCCAACGGCATCTGGCAAATCTGCACTGGGCCTGTGGATGGCCGAGCAAGGCATGCCCATTGAGATCATCAGCCTGGATTCCGCGCTGGTGTTCAAAGACATGGACATCGGCACTGCCAAGCCCTCGGCTGCCGAATTGGCGATGGTGCCTCACCACTTGATCGACATCATCACCCCGGCCGAGGTCTTCAGCGCGGCGGATTTTCTTGAACATTGTGGTGTGCTCATTCGGGACATTCGGGCGCGGGGTAAGGTGCCTGTCATTTTGGGCGGCACCATGATGTACTTCAAAGCCTTGGTGAGTGGCATGGACGACCTGCCGACCGCCGATCCAGATGTTCGTCGAGCGCTCGAATTGGAAGCCGCCGAATTCGGCTGGCCCGCTTTGCACGCCAGGCTGGCCCAGTTGGATCCTGTTACGGCCGCGCGTCTAAAGCCCCACGACTCTCAGCGCATTCAGCGTGCCATGGAGGTGTATTTGCTCACAGGGCGTCCCTTGTCGAGTTTTCACCTGCGCGAGCAACAGGTCGCTGCGCAGTTGCCCATCTTGTCGATTGAACCCGCCGATCGTGCAGTGCTTCACCAGCGCATCGAGCAGCGTTTCCTGAACATGCTGAACGATGGCTTGATTGAGGAGCTGGTGGGGTTGCGCCAAAAATATGTGCTGTCTCCAACCATGCCTTCCATGCGGTGTGTGGGGTACCGGCAGGTTTGGGCGCATCTGAGTGGAGACTGCGACCGCAACACCATGATCGAGAAAGGCGTCGCTGCAACCCGCCAGCTTGCCAAGCGGCAAATCACTTGGTTGCGCTCCACCGCCAACAAAACCGTGGTGGACCCCTTGGAGGGCGATTGGTTGGCTCGCATAGAGCCATGGCTGCGGCGGCAGATTGATCAGTTGATGCCCTGAGCCACTGCAAACACCAAAGGCAGGGTGAGCGCAGCTCCCACCGTGGACAAAGAAATGAGGCAAGCCACCAAGGTCGCATTGCCTCCCATGCGCGACGCCAGGATATAAGCACTGGAAGCCGATGGAATGGCAGAAAAAATAAGCAACACCAAGGCTTGTTGTGGTGGCAGGTTGACCCAGTGTGCATAGGCCACGGCCAGTGCAGGTGAAATCAGCAGCTTGATGATTAGCCACCACAAGGAAACCACCCAGTGGCCTTTCAGGCCCGAGAATACCAAACCGGCTCCAACCGCCAGCAAGCCCAGCGAGACAGCGGCTTGCGCCAAGCGTTCGAGTGTGAGCAGGGCTGGCTCTGGTATGCCTATCCCCCAAACTTTGCAGGCAACGCCCAAGCTGGTGCCAATAATCAAAGGGTTCTTGATGATCTCAAGCAAAGCCGCTGCACGGCCACCCTTGCTCATGCTGCCCACGGCCAGCACATTGCACAGTGGCACGCCCAAGGCAAGCAAAATGGCCAGATTGGCCACTGCCGATTGGCCTCCCATGCGGCTCACAAGCGCCAAACCAATGTAAGAGTTAAAGCGGTAAGCTGTTTGCAAACCAGAGGCAAAATCAACCCGCCCCATGTGGCTAAGCGGTTTGCCCAGCCAGCCAAGCACAAAGGCCATGGCAATGATTGCCGGGCCACCCAGCGCAAAACTGCCCACGCTTTCAAAATCAACCTGGCTGGACACCACCGAGAAAAACAACAGGCACGGAAACAGAACGTGGTAGACCAACTTCTCGATGGTGACCCACGCGGCGGGTGCCAGCCAGAACCGTTTGAGCAAATAGCCCAGGGCAATGATTGCAAAATCTGGAAACAGCAGCAGTGGCGACAATCTATTTATGCGCTTCTAGAAATAAAAAACCCACCCGAAGGTGGGCTTTTCGCAGGGGGTGGGGTTTACACCGAGAAAGAGGACCCACAACCACATGTGGTCGTTGCATTGGGGTTCTTGATCACAAACTGAGCACCATTGATGTCTTCTTTGTAATCAATTTCAGCGCCCGTGAGGTACTGAAAACTCATGGAGTCGATCAGCAGGGTCACGCCAGCTTTGTCCAAGGTTGTGTCGTCTTCGTTCACGTCCTCATCGAATGTGAATCCGTACTGGAAGCCCGAACAACCACCGCCTTGCACAAACACGCGCAATTTCAGGTTGGGGTTGCCTTCCTCTTCAATGAGGTCACGTACTTTGGCGGCGGCTGCGTCTGTGAAAACCAGTACGCTTGGGGATTCGGTGCTTACTTCCATGGTGCTCTACCTATCTAAGTGAATGCTTATTTGCTGGAGGCCAGTGCCAGCGGCTTGGCTATTACATCACTATTCTCGTGTTGCAATGTGCCGTCAACCACCGCGCCGGGGTGCATCTCCAACGCCTTATATCTTACGTCACCAGAGACGTTCGCGGAAGGGTGCAGCTCCAGAAGCTCGCTGGCATCGATCGGACCTTCGATGGCGCCGCTCACCACCACGTGGCCAACACGTACACTGCCGCGTACTTTTCCGGTTTCCGAAATCACCAGCAGTGACTTGCTGCCTTCGTCCGCAAACACATTGCCATCCACTTCGCCATCAATGCGTAAACCGCCCTTGAAGCGCAAATCGCCCTTGATCACCATGTCAGAACCCACCAGGCTCTGAATGGGCAACAAGCGCTTGTCCTTTTTGGAAAACATCGCCTAAACCCCTTAAAGTCGAATCGTTGATTGGGCTCGAATGGCCCCTGCTTCTAAAATGCGCAGCTCCACGCTCACTAATTTGCTGCCTTCAGGAATGGAAAACACCCCTGACACCCGTGAGAATCGAGTCAGCTTGATGCGGAACTGTGGGTCATTGAGCCCCTCTGCGCTTGGTAAGACTATGACATCCGATTTCTCTTTGTTCAAGACTTTGATGAGCACTTGAACATCCAGCGTCACTTCGGGCCGTTGGCTACCTTGAATCACGAGTGCTTTGTACCGAAATTGGTCTGGCACCGTGTCTTTGGCGACTTGGAGCCGTTTCAGCGAAATGGCGCCCTGTAGGCTTCCCGGGATAAATCCTTCAAAAAAAGCCAAGTCCTCTTTCAGTTTGGCGTTCTCGGATTCTAAATTGGTGATCAACAAATTGAGTTTGCTGCGTGCTTCCTTGTCCAGTTTCACCAGTTCATTGGTTCTTGCGATTTCTTCTTGCAAGGCCAAAGTCTCGGCCTCAAGCCGTTGAATGGTCTCGGTCATGCCAGCGATTTCTGGCGTGGCCAACACCCGCTGCACAGGGTTGTCGGTGGGGCCCCACATGGCATACCCGGCCACAAACAACAGCATCAACAAGCCCAGCAACAAACCATACAAAAATGCAAAACGCGAAGATCTCCGCATCTCTGGGAGAAAGGTTCGCCGGGAATGGTGCATGCGCTTTGGATTCACGGGTGGGCCTTTGTTAGGGTGCCAATGGCAATTGTTCCAGCCCGGTGTGCTCAGGCAATTTGAACATCACGTTCATTGCCTGGACGGCCTGCCCCGCAGCACCCTTGACCAAGTTGTCGATCACCGACACCACCACCAGCGTGTCGCGACCTTGCGGACGGTGCAAGGCAATCCGCACAAAGTTCGAACCACGCACGTGTTTGGTTTCTGGCAACGCGCCTTTTGGCATCACGTCCACAAAATACTCATTGGCGTAATGTTGCTCGTACAGGGCCTGTACATCGATGTTTTTACCCGCGTCATTGAGTTTGACGTACACCGTGGCCAAAATACCGCGAACCATGGGGACCAAGTGTGGTGTGAAGGTGATTTGTGCTTTGCGCCCAGAGATCAACGCCAATCCTTGCTCAATCTCTGGCAAATGGCGGTGTCCACTCACACCGTACGCCTTAAAGTTCTCACTGGCCTCGGAGAAAAGCGAGCCAACAGTGGCCTTTCGCCCTGCGCCCGATACCCCAGATTTGCAATCAGCAACAATGCTGGATTCGTCAATCAAGGCCATGCCCTGTGTCAGCAGGGGTTTGAGCGCAAGTTGCACAGCCGTCGGATAGCAGCCAGCTAGACCAACCAACTTGGCTTGCGCGATTTCTTCTCGCGCAGCTTCCACCAAACCGTAGCAAGCCTGTGAAAGTAACTCAGGCTCCGAGTGCGGCATGCCGTACCATTTTTCAAATTCTGTGGTGTTTTTCAGGCGGAAGTCTGCACCCAGATCGATCACGCGAATGCCTGCATTCACCAATTCCGCGGCCTGCGCCATGGCCACACCATGCGGGGTGGCAAAAAACACCACGTCGCAATTTTTCAGGGATTCAAAGCTGGGTTCTGTGAATGCGATGCCCACGCGGCCGCGCAGGGCAGGAAACATTTCTTCCACCGCTTGGCCCACTTCACCGCGTGAGGTGATGGCGTGTAGCGCCACGTTTGGATGCAGCGCTAGCAAACGAAGAAGTTCTGAGCCGGTGTAACCGGTGCCGCCAACAATGCCTACCTTGATCATGATCCTGCTTCCAAATTTCAGACAGAAAAAAAGCCGCACAAATGTGCGGCTTTCGATTGTAACCCAGCAGGGAGGGGAGCTGGGTTGGCTGAACAAACAGCCGGGTGCGCAATAATCCGAAGAATTAACGCTTGGAGAACTGCTTGCGGCGACGAGCACCACGCAGACCCACTTTTTTACGTTCAACTTCACGGGCGTCGCGTGTGACCAGACCTGCTTTGGACAGGGTTGGCTTCAGCTCCGCATCGTAGTCAATCAGTGCACGAGTCAAGCCGTGGCGCACTGCACCAGCTTGCCCTGTCTCACCACCACCACGCACATTTACCATGATGTCGAAGGTTTCTTCGTTGGCTGTGAGCACCAATGGCTGACGTGCAACCATTTGGCCTGTCTCACGTGCGAAATATTCAGTCAGCGGTTTGCCGTTGATCACAAACTGACCACTGCCTTTTTTAATGAACACGCGCGCCACAGAGCTTTTGCGGCGACCGGTTCCGTAATTGTATTCACCAATCATGCTCTACCTCAGATCTCAAGTGGCTTGGGTTGTTGTGCGGAATGGGGGTGCTCAGCGTCTGCGTAGATTTTCAATTTCTTGATCATCGCATAGCCCAGCGGACCCTTGGGCAACATGCCTTTCACGGCTTTTTCCAGCGCACGGCCTGGGAAGCGTTCTTGCATCTTGTCGAAGTTCGTTTCGTAAATACCGCCTGGGTAACCCGAGTGGCGGAAATACTTTTTATTCAAACCCTTGGTGCCGGTCACGCGCAGCTTTGCAGCGTTTACAACAACAATAAAATCGCCTGTGTCGACGTGGGGTGTGAATTCAGGTTTGTGCTTGCCACGCAGGCGACGTGCAACTTCACTGGCTACCCGTCCCAAAACTTTGTTGTCTGCGTCGATCACAAACCAGTCGCGTTGAACCTCATGAGGTTTCGCTGAAAAGGTTTTCATGGTCGTTCCTTAAAAAATGGTATCGAAAACC
>DASUDK010000031.1:0-24360 GCA_036275655.1 Limnobacter sp.
CGGTGGATTGGCGCATGATTTTAACAATTCACTCACGGTGGTGCTTGGCAGTGCAGAGCGTTTGCAAGATGAAATACCGGAGGACAGTCCACTGCGTCATCACGTGGACATGATTTTGAAGGCGGCCATGCACGGTGCGCAAGTCACCAGCAGTTTGCTTGCTTTTGCCCGCAAACAACCCCTCAAACCCATGGTCGTGGATCTTTCAAGGATCGTGGAGTCCATGCGCAATCTGTTGGAGACCACGCTGGGCGAAAGAATTGAACTGGGCATTGAAGCGCAACCAAGGCTGTGGCATGCATTGATTGACCCCTCTCAGTTTGAGAGTGCATTGCTCAATTTGTGTTTGAATGCTCGGGATGCGATGCCAAGCGGTGGAGCGCTTGCCCTGCGACTTTTTAACCAGACCCTGGAGCGTGCCCATGTGCGCAAAATCCATGAGTTAAATCCTGGTGATCATGTGGTGTTGCAAGTTCAGGATTGCGGTTGTGGCATGGACTCGACCACCTTGGTGCGGGTGTTTGAGCCGTTTTTCACCACCAAGGAGGTGGGTAAGGGCTCTGGCTTGGGGCTGAGTATGGTGTATGGTTTTATCAAACAATCCGATGGTCATATTGATGTGCAATCCGCCCCAGGTGAGGGCACCACAATGACGATTTATCTTCCAAAGGCACTGCAAACTGTGGACACCCCAAAAGATGACACCTGTGCATCTGTCAAACCCAAAGGCATGCAAGCCCATGTGCTGTTGGTTGAAGACGATGATTTGGTGCGCCAGCATGTGGAATCATTGTTGATTGGCATGGGATACCGCGTGACAGCAATGCCCAATGCAATGCAATGCATTCAGAAGCTGGATGAAATTGGTCCGGTGGACTTGTTGTTTTCAGACATTGTGATGCCAGGTGGAATGTCGGGCACACAATTGGCCACAGAGATTCGGCAGAAAATACCGGACTTGCCTATCCTGCTGACATCTGGATATGCAGAAGATGTTTTTTCTGGCGTGAGCAGCGAGTTGTCGGGGGTGTCTTTGCTCAAGAAGCCTTACCGGAGAAACGATCTGGCCATGGCACTCAACAACATCTTGCAAAATGCGGGCGCTTCATGAGTCAAGCATTCAACGCATTTTCAGTGCATTGGGTTTGAAGACGTAGATTTTCATGGGATGCCCGATCACCCGCTCTCCATCCCGGAATTTGCTCAGCATGCGACCATTGACAATTTGGTCTTTGCTCCCCCATTGGTAACCGTCTGGGCCGATAAAGTCTCTTGCCAAAATTGCCCCGATTTTTAATCCCTGTGCGGAAACGACTTGCTCGTTCTCCGCAGGGGTGCTGGCATATTCTTCAAGCGCTTTGGGCAAGGCATGAATCACTTCAGGGTCGTAGCGCCTGCCCGAGGCACCCACGATAAAACGCTGGGCATCTTTTGCACCGAGCTTTTGAACCGCAAGCCAACCTTGTTGCAATTCGTCATAGTCTTCCGCCACAGCCAGAATTCTAGAGCCCAGTGGGATGTTGGCACCGGCCAGCCCATCCGGAAATCCTTGCCCATCGTAACGCTCGTGGTGATGTCGAATCAATGTGCTTACATCACTCATGTCTGGCAGATTGAGGAACACGGTTTGCGCCCGCACTGGGTGTTTTAAAAGCGAGCTTTGTGCTTCGCCATCCAGGCTTGCGAAGGGGGTGAACAGTGTGCGATCGGGCAGACCAATTTTGCCAATGTCATGCAGCAATGCTGCGATGTAAATCTGTTGTGTCTCAACTTCATCCAGTGCCAATTGTTGAGCCAATATGCGCGAAAGCTCGGCAACACGCCTGGAGTGCGCAGCCAGGGCGGGCGAGCGCAAGTCCAAAAAGTTGCAGAACACGCGGATTGCACTCAGGTATTGAAGCTTGATGTCTTTGCGAGATTGATCCAGCAGTGCATTGACCTGTCGAATTTCATTCAGTCGCTCATCCACTTTGGATTGCAATTCAGTTCTGAAATTTTCCAGCTCGTACACCTTCTCGGCCAATGCTTGGTTGAGCTGCTCGGTTTCGATCCGAATTTGAAATAACTCGACCAGTTCGCTGACAGCATGCCGAATTTCATCGTCTTTCCAAGGTTTGCTTAGAAATCGATCCACCTGCCCCAGGTTGATTGCATCAATGGAGGAGTCAACATCTGCATGCCCGGTTAAGATGATTTTGCCGGAGTTGGCTGAGATTTCATTGATGGCTTGCAACACATCGACGCCGGAAAGACCTGGCATGCGCATGTCACAAATGACGACTGCTGGTTTTTCTCGTTTGGCCAGAGAGATTGCTTCTCTGGGGTCTGTGGTGAACAGCATGTCATAGGGCTCAAGCCGAAACACCCGTCGTAGTGCATTGATGATGTTGGAGTCATCGTCTACAAAAAGAATTTTGTGTTTTGCGGGTTTGTTTGGGTTGAGCTGACCTGTGAATCCGTGAATCAAGGCTGCGGATTGAACATCGTCTTGTTGTGCGGTCGCGTTCATGCTTTGCTCGACTTGTTCATGCGTTTAAGACGATAGATGTAAATTTTGAGCGGTTTGCCATGCACGCTTTCATGGTCCCTCACGTGGTCGAGAAAATGCTTGGTCACGAGTTTTTCTTTGGACAACCAAAGGTAGCCATCTGGACCGATGAAATCTCGCGAGAGGGTTTGCCCAACGCGCAGCTCCGCCCCAGAGATCAATCGTTCCTCCAGTTTTGGAGCAGCCCGCAATTTTTCCAAGGCACCAGGGAAGGCCCCCAGCACAGCCGGGTCGTATCGGGTCTCTTTCGCTTTCATGATGACAGCAAAAGCTTCTTCTTCCGTGAGTCGCTTCGGTGCAAGCCAACCCATTTGTAGTTCGTCATAATCCTCAGCCACCGCAAGTATCCTGGAGCCGATTGGAATGACGTGATTCAAGATGCCATCCGGGTAACCATCTCCATCGAAGCGCTCGTGGTGGTGGCGGATCATTGTTGCCACTTGTTCCATTTCCGAGAGGCCATTGAAGAGCGATTGTCCCTTGGCGCTGTGCGTCATCAGTTGTGCTCGGGCTTCCTTGCTAAGGTTGCTCGCTGGTGTGAAGAGCGCTTCGTCCGACAGACCAATCTTGCCGACATCATGGAGCAAACCTGCGATGTAAATTTCATGCACCTGCTCCGATTCGCAAGCCATTTCCATGGCGATGAGGCGGGCCAATTCGGCGACTCGCTTGCTATGTGCGCTCAACTGTGGAGAGCGAAGTTCCGTGAGCCCCGAGAAAACTTTCACAGCGCTGAGGTATTGAGCACGCTTTTCTCGCCTGGATACATCCAAAAACAATCTGGCTTGATCCAACTCGCGAATGCGTTCCTGAATGCAGTGTTCAAGTGTGTCGTTGAGCAATTCAAGCTCTGTGGCGCGACTGCTCAGCTCACGCGCTGATTTTACGCGTTGGAGCTTGACCCTGGCCATACCAACCAGCTCCGAGATGGTGAGCTGAAGCAGTTCTGGATCGAGGGGCTTGCACAAGTAGCGGTTAACATGCCCTCGATTGATGGATGCAATCACCGACTCCAGGTCGGTGAAGCCGGTGAGCATGACGCGTGCAGAATCTGGGGAGACTTGTTGAACCGCTTCCAGCACTTCGACCCCAGACAGCTCGGGCATGCGAATGTCACAAATGACCACGCCTGGTTTGTGTTGTTTGGCAAGTGCAACCCCCTCGCGGGCTTGCAGTGAGGTGATCACGGTCAAATTAAGCTTTCTGATTTCCTTGCGCAAGGCAAGGAGCACATCTTGATCGTCATCGATGAGCAAAACCATGTCTGGGCATAGATCGCCCTGCACATCTTCAAGCGATGGAGCTCCATCCCCTGAAAAATCAAGATCCAAAGTGACTGCAATGTCGGCCGTGCCGCTGGTGGTCATGGCGCTGATCCCCGAAGAAATGACGTTGGCCTTTAACCAAACTCTTTGGGGATGTTACAAAATTTTGCAAAAACCGATTGGGCAAACTGAGCCATAAAAGGCTTCAATCTTTGCGTTTGAATATTGCGCCTGGGTCATCACAGGGTTGAGAGTGTCAGCTCGATTTCATCGAGGTCACCCCCTTTCTCGACGAACTTGACGCGTCCTCCACTGGCCGCGCCCAGCAACCGCCCCTGTTCAACGTCTGCGCTGTGACAAATGATTCGAATGGAATCCTGATGTTGCAAAAGGTACTCGCGGGTTTGCGCGGAATCAGAGTCCGGCAGGCACAGGTCGCAAATCAGCAGGTCACCACGCAAGCCATGTTTGGCCAGTGCATCGAGTGAGTCGAAGATTTTTACTTCGCAGGGCAATGCGCAATGGCTTTTGCTGAGATCTTTCAAGGCCAAAGCGACAGTGATCTCGTCTTCTACAACCAAAATTGTGCGTGTCAAAAATTATTACCTCCATGAATGGACGATCGAATGTGACACCACATTAAGGGATGGAACCTTGGGCTGAGGAAAGGTACCCATGAAATGGGTCATAAATGCCGTGGCACTGGCTGGATCATAACGACACCATTCCGCCATGACAAGGGTTTCAGCCAGCGCAGATGGCGCCAATTCGCTCCTTCAATTGGGGGATGCCATTCGGGAAAAGCGGAAATTGCTCGGTATGTCTCAAGAGGCATTGGCCGATGCATGTGGCGTGGAACGTTCTCACATGGGCAAAATTGAGCGCGGCGAGCGCAACGTGACCATTCTTAATTTGCTACGAATTTCCAATGCCCTGGATTGCCCCTTGTCTGAATTATTGAAGATGGCGGGACTTTGAAGCCATTGTGGTGCGCTGCACCAAATCAATGCCCCTGTGGGTCAGTAAGTTACCGGTATTGTTACGATCCAATATTTCTTGTAATGCACAATTGGGGTGCCATAGACGACATTTGGCTTCGACAATTGTAAATTTCTTATGAATTAACAAGTACTTATTGCCTGGTATGGTTATTGCCCTGAGTTGTTTGTCATGTAACTCATGGGTAACGAAATGAAACGCTTATTCTCGGTTTTGCTGTTGAGCACATTGGGCCTGGCGGCCTGTACAGAGGATGCAAGCAATCCAGCTGCTTCTGAACAGCGCACGGGCTCTAACGAATTGGGCAACGCCTCGGATGGCGGCTCTCAGGTGGGTCCACCAGGGCCCACAGGGTCCTCAGGGTGAGCAGGGTGCACAAGGCCCACAGGGTCCTCAGGGTGAGCAGGGCGCACAGGGCCCTCAAGGTCCTCAGGGTGAGCAGGGCGCACAGGGCCCACAAGGCCCACAAGGTCCTCAGGGTGAGCAGGGCGCACAGGGCCCACAAGGCCCACAAGGTCCTCAGGGTGAGCAGGGGCCCCCAGGCACCGCAGGCACAGATTTCTTCAACTTGCCGGTGTTCGATTTGGTGGAGGCCGATGTGCAGCGAGTGCACGACGCATTTGCTGGTCGATACAAGCTTGCCACAAGCACCAACAAACTCACCTGTGAGACGCTGGTGAAGATGTACATCGAGCGCATTTACCAGTACAACGACAATCCACAACCCAATGGTGGTTTGCCGATCAGCGCGGTGTTGGCAATCAATCCGAAAGTGCTGGAGCAGGCCAGGCAACTGGATGCCCTGTACAAAGCCGAAGGGGGCATCGGCAAGCGCTACTTGCATTGCATTCCTGTTTTGCTCAAAGACAATTATGACACCATGGACCATGCGTCCACCTCTGCATCGCCCTCGATGCTTGGGCACACCGCAGGTCGCGATGCACCCTCTGTGATTGGTTTGCGCAAGGCTGGGGCGATTATTTTGGGCAAAGCGCAAATGGACGAGTTTGCCTATTTCACGACGGGGTTTTCCGGACGCACGGTGTTGGTCACCAATCCATACAACACACAGCAAAGCTCAGCAGGTTCATCCTCAGGCACGGGGGCTGCGATCGCCTCCAACTTTGCGTTGCTGGGCACGGGGAGTGACACCTGTCAGTCCATTCGCCACCCGTCATCGGTGAGTGGCTTGGTTGGTATTCGCCCCAGCATCGGCGTGGTGTCTCGCAAAGGGATTTTCCCACTCTCCCACATCCGGGACACTGGTGGACCCATGGTGCGCAGTGTACGGGATGCGGCACTGATGCTCACGGCCATGTCCTATTTCCCCACCCAACAGGAAGATCCGAACTTCTTCCAGGATGACCCCGACGTGTTGCTGTACAAGCAATTCATCACCAACAACAATTATTTGTCCCCGACCAATGGGTATTTGAAATATTTGAACACCGCCCAACATGGTTTGAAAGGACGCAAAATTGGTGTGATTCGGCAGCTGGGCACCAACACAAGCCCTGCCGCTCAGGGCACCACACAAGGTGTGTTGATTGACAATGCTTTGAAGGCGATGAGAGATGCGGGCGCTGAGTTGTACGATGTGTACCTACCAGGTTATGCAAGCCGAGGTGCGGGCTCTGGCCATTACGACGTAAACCAGTACTTCCGTGAGTTTTTTAGGGACGGTGGCAAAAGCCCGCGCCGCTGCTTGACCAGTACCCTGGGCGCAAGCTCCGCATCCGGACTGGCGTGCATGGGCATGGATGGCATTCTAGAAACCTTGCGCGTGGGTCCACGCACAGCGGGTTTGGTGGGCGTGACTGCCACTTCTAGCCCGGATCAAACGCCAACACCTGCGGAGCTGGATGCGATTGCCGCACAACGGGTATACGCGACGCGCGTGATGGACGGTCTGGAGGCCAACACCATTCGTCCATTCGCATCCACCAACACGACCCCAGCCCTGCCGGTGAATACGGTCCGTTTGGATGCGTTGATATTGTCACCAGGTCCACAGGGTGGACGCACCTGCGATTTTGGTTCAACGACGCAAATGGGTTCGATTGTTGTGCCTGTCGGCTTTGACACCTCAGTGGGTGTGCCACGTGGCATGGAGATTTTTGTTCGCCGTTTTGATGAAGGCAATGGCCTGGGCATCGCCTATGATTATGAGCAGAGAACCAAGCATCGCAAGCCTCCTGCGATTGAGCCTTCGCCTTTTTACCAGGAAAAGCCGATCAATCTCACCACCATCGGCGAATTCAACAGCCGTGTGAAAGCGGCGATGGAGGCGGCCACCAATGCCGCGCCGGAACAACCTTCGCAAGAGACGCTGTTGAATGTGTTGGAAGCCATCACCGGCAAGCGCCCCAGCCCACTGCCCGTCAATTGATGGACAGCAAAAAAAACGCCAGCACATGCTGGCGTTTTTTTGTTGGCTGGCTTTTTATTACCGGTACAGCACCTCTGGCAGCCACATGCCAATTTGAGGGAACATGTACAGGATGAACATCGCCAGAATCTGAATCATCATGAAGGGGATCATGCCCATGAAGATTTGGTTCAGCGTCACCCCGGGTGGTGACACGCCCTTCAGATAAAAGGCTGCCATGGCCACGGGTGGCGACAAGAAGGCTGTTTGCAGGTTCAGTGCAACCAGCAAGCCGAAGAACAAGGGATCCACGCCAAAGTGGGGCAGCAGGGGAATAAAAATTGGCATGAAGATCACGATGATCTCTGTCCATTCCAGCGGCCAACCCAGCAAGAAAATAATCACTTGGGACAACAGCAGGAACTGGATGGGCGTCAGGCCCAGCGACAGCACCCATTGCTCCACAAGCTCTTGACCGCCCAACAAGGCAAATGCTGCTGAAAAGATGGCAGACCCCACAAACAACCAACACACCATGGCGCTGGTTTTGGCGGTGAGGTAAGACGATTCTTGCAGCACATTGAATGTGAGTTGGCGGTAGCCCAAGGCCAATAGGAACCCGCCAAGTGCACCCACAGCCGCCGCCTCCGACGGTGTTGCCAAACCAAACACAATGCTGCCCAACACGGCCAAAATCAGCACGGCCAGTGGGAAGAATGAGGTGAGCAACATTTTAAAAATTTCAAGCTTCTGGAAGCTCAGGCGGAAGTACCACAATGCAAAGTAGGCCAGTGTGATTGCAAAAGCGATCCAGTAACCCGTGGGGGCGGATTTGCGCTGGCCTTCTTCGGCAGCCGGGGCTGCTTGCTCGATGGCGGCGGGTGGTTCTGCAACGGCAACGGGCGGCTCTTCAATCGCAGGTGCCGTCACCGAGTCGATGGTTTCTGCGCCGGCGGGTTCGGCCAAGCCATCTTCTGCTTTGGGTTCGTCAAAGCCAAAATCGTAAGATTTTTCAGCATCGGCGTTGTTGTACCCAGACCCAAACGAAACCAAACCGGAGTCATCGAATGCGGCTTCATCGGGTGCTGTGAGTTGTGTGTAGACCAAACCCAAAATGAATGCCGCAAAAAGACCGGGCAACAATGCGATAAAAAACTGACCGAAGACCTGACCACCGGAGATTTGACCTTCACGTCGACCTTTCAGGCCACCCACCAACGCAGCAACAGCGCGGCTGGTGCCATAGGTGCGTTCAAGCGATTCAAGCACTGGGCTCAATTTCACCTTGCGGTCTTCTTCGCTCAAGGGTGGCGCGCACTTGGGATTGAGCTTGGCACGAATCATCACATACGCAATGTACAAACCGGCCAGCATCAAGCCAGGGAAAAACGCGCCTGCATACAACTGAACAACCGACACGCCCGCGGTGGCGCCGTAAACAATCAACAACACGGAGGGTGGAATCAAAATGCCCAAGCACCCACCCGCGGTGATTGCGCCTGCGGCCATTTTGGTGTCATATCCCGCCTTCATCATGGTGGGCATGGCCAGCAAGCCCATCAAGGTGACCACGGCACCCACAATACCCGTGGCGGTTGCGAAGATTGCACAGGTGATTAGCGTGGCCACAGCCAACGCGCCGGGCAAACGTGCCATGGAGAGGTGCAGGGCACGGAACAATTTTTCGATGAGGTTTGCACGCTCCACCAAATAGCCCATGAACACAAACAGCGGCACAGAGATGAGCACGTCGTTGGTCATGACCTTGTAGGTGGACTGCACCATGAGGTCCAATGTTTTTTGGATGTCATAGTCGTAGGCCATCCAGGTGAAAATCACACCCATGCCCATCAACGTGAATGCGGTGGGGAAGCCCAGCATGATGGCGACCACCACCAAAGAGAGCATCAGCAAACCCAAGTGCCCATTGGTCATCTCGGAAGGCGACGGCATGGCGATCACCAACCCCAGGAGGATGAGGCCCATAATGCCCAGGCCAAAATATAGTTCTTTTCTCATGATTCAATCCTGTTATTTCTGACCAACCATGGCCTTCATTTTTTCAACGTCGACCTCTTCCACGTCGTCCTCGCGTTTTGGCCAAGCGCCATCACGGATGCAAATCACGCATCGGATGATTTCAACAATGCCTTGGAACAGCAAGAACGCGCCCGCCAGCGGAATGAATGCCTTGAACGGATAAATGGCTGGACCATCGGCTGTCGTGGAGGACATTTCTTTGATGACCCAGGCTTCTTCAGCGAAGTAGAAACCAGCGTAGGTGAGCGCAATCACACCGGGCAAGAAGAAGACAAAATACAAAATCAGGTCGAGTGTTGCTTGCGTGCGGGGTGAAAAGAAACCGTACATGATGTCGCCGCGCACATGGCCGTTGGCGGCCAGGGTGTAAGCGCCAGCCATCATGAAGTGAATGCCATACAAAATGTATGACATGTCAAACACCCAGGGGTTGGGGTGGTTGAGCGCATAACGCGTGAACACCTCGAATGAAATCATCAGGGTGAGTGCGACGATAAGCCAGGAAAACGCGCGGCCTACCTTGGTTGAAAGCCTATCGACGGCGTGCAGAAAGGAGAGCATGGATTGAACCTCGGGTTCATTAAAAAAAAGCCAACAACCCTTGTGGGGCTGTTGGCTTCACTGCGGATTGACTTATTTCTTTTGTTGCGCGTAGAACGCTTGTGCCATCTTGAAGTCCACTGTGGTGTCGCTCTGCCACTTGGCAGCACGTGCAGCAAACGCGCGCTGTGACTCAAACACCTTCTTGAACATCGCGTTGGAGGACGCTTTCTCTTTGGAGACTTCGTCCCAGGCCTTCAATTGTGCTTTCAAAATGCTGTCAGGTGTTTTATAGAACTTCACGCCTTGCTTGGACTGCATTTCTTGATAGTCCTTGGAGTAGCGGTCAATCGCTTTCCAGCTCATGTCAGCAGAGGCGGCTTCTGCAGCGTTCTGAATAATGGCTTTCATCTCGGCTGGCAGCTTGTTGTACTTGGTCTTGTTGAACATGATTTCGAACTGTTCAGAAGACTGGTGGAAAGACTGCAGCATGCACACTTTGGACACGTCGGGGAAGCCCAGCACGCGGTCAGAGGAGGCGTTGTTGAATTCGGCAGCGTCCAACAGGCCACGGTCCAGAGCGGGAACAATTTCGCCTCCAGGCAGCGCGTTAACCGCAACGCCCATCTTGGTGAAGATGTCCACAGACAATCCCACGGTGCGGAACTTCAGGCCCTTCAGATCTTCTGGCTTGGTGACAGGTTTCTTGAACCAGCCCAGCGGTTGGGTTGGCATTGGACCGGACATGAAGGACACCACGTCCATGTTCATTTCGCCATAGATCTCGTCCAGCAACTCTTTGCCGCCACCGTACTTGTGCCAGGCCAGCAGCATGTTGGCGTCCATGCCGAATGAAGGGCCAGATCCCCAGAGTGCCACAGCGGGGTTTTTTCCGTACCAGTAAGCGATCACTCCGTGACCACCGTCCAATGTGCCTTTGCTCACTGCATCCAGCAAGTCAAATGCTTTCACCACGGCGCCTGCAGGCAGCACTTCAATTTTGAGGCGGCCGCCGGTCATCGCGTTTACTTTTTCGGCAAAGTCAACGGCGTACTCGTGGAAAATGTCTTTTTGGGGCCATGTGCTCTGGAAGCGCATGTTGACTGTTTGTGCCTTGGCGATCATTGGGAATCCCAATGTGCCGGCTCCCACAGCAGCAGCAGCGGTACCGCGAATAAAATCACGGCGCTTGTTGTTGTTCACAGAATCAGTCATTTTGCCTCCTTTGGATTAATTTGACTGTTGGACGTTTTTATAGGTATCAACGCCCAAACATTGTGATAACAGCAAGGTCGTAACTGAATAGTGGCAAACCCTTATCTCGCTTGTTTTTCCGGGTAATTACCGAGGTAGAAACCCTAAACAAAAAGGCCATCGAACACCATTCGATGGCCTTTGCGCATTGGCAATTAACAAAAAGTTACGCAGTCGCGGTTTTTTTGGGCTCGCTGCGTGATGCACGGTGCTTGCCAATCTCTTCCACTTTGCGCTGTTTCTCATACAAAAAGCTTAGCACTTCATGGCGGTAGTGGTTGTATCGTGGATCGTCGGTGAGCGCCACACGGTTTCTGGGGCGAGGCAAGTCAATCTCCAGAATTTGGCCGATCGTGGCTGCGGGGCCGTTGGTCATCATCACAATCCGGTCGGACAGCAACACAGCCTCATCCACATCGTGCGTGATCATCACCACGGTGTTTTGCAACTCCCCCTGGATGCGCATGACCTCGTCTTGCAGGTGCGCGCGCGTGAGTGCATCAAGCGCGCCAAAGGGTTCGTCCAGCAACAACACCTTCGGTTGCATGGCCAGCGCTCGTGCAATCCCCACCCGCTGCTTCATGCCACCCGAGATCTCGGAAGGTAGGCGATCCAGTGCATGGCTCATGTTGACCATGTCCAAGTTGTAAAGAATCCATTCTTTGCGCTCTGCAGCGCTTTTGCTGTGTTTAAAAATCTTGTCCACTGCAAGCTCAACGTTTTGATACACGGTGAGCCAAGGCAGCAATGAGTGGTTCTGAAACACCAAGGCGCGGTCGGGACCGGGGGCATTCACCTCTTTGTTGTCTACAATCACCACGCCGTCGGTGGCTTTGAGCAAGCCCGCAATGATGTTCAGCACTGTGGATTTGCCACAACCGGAGTGCCCAATGAGGGAGATGTATTCTCCCCGGTTTACATCAAGGTTGATGTCTTTGAGAACCGGATTGATGGATCCATTTTTCTCGAAGTTCATGTTGACTTGTGAAATGCTCAGGTAACGTTCGTTCATGTTGATGTTCTCCAGGTTGGCAGTCTTCAGCGTCAAGCGGCGCTGGTACCACGGGTAATCTTTTTGCCTGCAAAGGCGACCAGGCGGTCCAAGATGAAACCGACCACACCCACATAAACCAGGGCCAACACAATGTCGCTGATGAGGGAGCTGTTCCAGGCGTCCCAAATGAAGAACCCGATGCCAACCCCACCGATCAGCATCTCGGCCGCGACAATGGCCAGCCAGCTCAAGCCCACCCCGATCCGCAAACCAGAAAAAATGTAAGGCGCTGCTGCAGGCAGCATGATTTTCCAAAAGTACTCCAGGTAATTGAGCTGAATCACCCTGGAGACGTTGCGATAATCTTCAGGGATGTTCCGGATGCCCACGGATGTGTTGATGATGATGGGCCAAATGGCCGTGATGAAAATTACAAAAATCGCAGACGGATTGCCGTCTTGGAACCCGGCCAGTGACAAGGGCAACCATGCCAGCGGTGGCACGGTGCGCAACACTTGGAACAACGGATCCAAACCACGCAATGCCCAGGTGGATTGACCCACCAACACGCCGAGGGCAACGCCCACAATCACAGCCAAGGAATAGCCGTAGGCGACCCGCTGAAGACTGGCCATAATTTGCCAGGCCATGCCCACATCGGTGCCGCCATTGTTGAAAAACGGATTGACAATGAGTTCCCAGGTGTCGCTGACCACTTTGCTGGGAGAGGGCAAGCGCGCACCTTCTTGGCTGCACAGAATTTCCCAAATGAGCAGCAACAGCGCCATGATGACCACGGGCGGCACCAACTTGCCCAGGCTTTGCGTGAGCTGTTTGAAGAAGCGCGTTTGCACCAAAGGTGTGATGCGGGGTTTGGCCGTCACAGGCAAACTCGCGGCGTGCATGGTGTTGAGTGTCTCGGTGTTCATCATGGTGTGGATCTCCGTGTGTGGCAACGGTTTTTATCAGGCCTTCATCGCTTTGATGCTTAAGCTGTCTAGGTATTTTTTTGGATTGGCTGGGTCGAACACTTTGCCGTCAAAGAATTTCTCGACACCGCGTGAGGTGCCCTTTGGAATATCGCTGGCTGCCACGCCAAGTTCTTTGGCAGCGGCGCGCCAGATGTCTTCGCGGTTGACCTTTTTGACCAGCGCCTGCGTATCCAGGCTGGTGGGCAAGTAACCCCAGCGTTGGTTTTCGGTGAGGAACCACAGGTCATGGCTTTGGAATGGATAGGATGCGTTGTTCTTCCAGTACTTCATCACGTGTGGGCTGTTTTCAACAATGCGGCCTGTGCCATAGTCAAAGTGGCCTTGCATGCGCTCTATGATGTCGCCCACTGGTGCATTGATCCATTTGCGTGAAGAGCAAATGCGAGCAACTTCTTCTTTGTTGGCCGGGTCGTCACAGAACATCTGCGCTTCCATGATGGCTTTGAGCAAGGCCTTGCTCGCATTGGGATTGGCTGCCACATAGTCGGCGCGCATGCCCAGCGCTTTTTCTGGGTGGTTGCCCCACAGCTCGCCGGTGGTCACCGCGGAGTAACCAATCTTTTGATGGATGAGTTGCAGGTTCCAGGGTTCGCCCACGCAGAATGCGTCCATGTTACCCACTTTCATGTTGGCCACCATTTGCGGTGGTGGAACCACAATTGTAGACAGATCGCTGTTGGGGTTAATGCCGCCAGCGGCCATCCAGTAGCGGATCCAGAGGTCGTGTGTGCCACCCGGGAAGGTCATCGCTGCGTTCAGTGCCTTGCCGCTGGTGCGCTTTCTTTCCAGGCCTTTTTTAAATTCTGCAGAGGCAGTGCCCACTTTCAGATCCATGTATTCGTTGCTCACGGAAATTCCCTGCCCATCCAGGTTGAGGCGAGCAAGGATGACCATGGGGACCGGAATGTTGTTGGCAGTGACCGCGCCGGTGGTGAGCAAATAAGGCATGGGGGACAAAATGTGTGCACCATCAATGCCACCTTTGGCAGAACCGAGCACCAGGTTGTCACGTGTGGTGCCCCAAGACGACTGCTTGGCCACTTCGACCTCGGTCATGCCGTGCTTGGCAAACAGGCCTTTTTCTTCAGCCACGAAGAGCGGGGCTGCATCAGACAGTGCGATGAATCCCAGCTTGGCCTTGGTGGTTTCGAGTTTGGTGGATTGCGCCATGACAATGGATGGGAAACCCGCCGACGCGATGAGAGAACCGCCCCACAGGGCAGCGCTCTGTTTGATGAAGTTGCGACGTGGTGTAGATGGCGCTTCGATTGCGGCTTCGACCACCTTGTGCTCGGGTTTTTTGTGCATGGTTTTGTCCTCATTGACAAAATTCGAAGAAAAAACGGCGCACATCTCCACCAATGTGAGCAAAGGTGGGATGGACGCCGTTGTCCGGTAAGTAAACTGTTTTGCTTCATGGCCGGTTGCCGACGGTGGCGATGGCCTCCAGACGTTATAAGCACTTACCGTGCCAGGTGTATTGCGGTGCAAAAGTTCAGCGTTATGATTGGAAAGGGTGCATAAATTTACATTTTTTGATGATTGCTGATCGGATTGGTGCGTTGCGGCATGATTAGGACGTACAAATTTTGGTGCACGCCATGGGGCTGCACCCATCTGTGCGCAGCGGGCGCACCAAAGCGAAGTGAAAACACCAAAACGCGCCAGCAGCTCGGTTATACTTGCGGCTCTTGAAAAGTTCAGGAGAAGTGCGAGAGTGGCTGAATCGGCTTGACTCGAAATCAAGTAAGGGGGCAACCCCTTCGAGGGTTCGAATCCCTCCTTCTCCGCCAAAATAAAAAGGCCCTGCAGTGCAGGGCCTTTTTAAGTTATGGCGTTGTATCGACCGATTTACACACTGGGCAAATCGGTGGGCAAAGCGCCCGAGCCACCAAGCTTATCGCCCAGCGCATCCGCACCGGATGCAATTCCACTGCTTACGGTGCCCAGCAAATCGCCTTCTGGCAAAGCCAGCCCCGACTCTGTGCCGCCAGCATTGGCCAGTGCATTTTGTAAGGTGTCCACGCCGCCCAGGATACCCTCAGCTGGATCGGCCCCCAAACCATCCAGCGCGTCGTCGATCACAGCATCAATTTCTGCTGCAACGGGGTGCAATTGATCAATCGCTGTATCCAATGGCTCAATTTGTGAGCTTAGGGGGGTGGCCGCAGCATCTGCCAAGTCAACCACACTGCTCACCAAGCCGCCATCCAAGGTGTTTTCGGCTTCAATGCCAGCACCTTGCAAGACGCTGATGAGCGTGTCGAATCCGAGATCGGTGTTCACCGCTTCTTGCAATGGTGCGGTGATGGGCGCAAGGGGTTCTCCCAAGGGGGTGGCTTCAACGCCTTGAACCAATTGATCGACCACCGTGGCTTGCGCACTGCCTTCGCCAGTGGTCGCCACCAGCAGGTCATGCAGGTTTTCTGCGCCTGCGATGGCAATGTCATTGCCCGCTGTTGCGGCGTTGTCTGGCGTGGTTTGCGGATTGGCCGTGCTGTTATCGACGGCTTGCTGAACAGGTTCAATCACGCTGCTCTGTAAATTTTCTTGGGTCAGGTTCTCATCTGCAAATTCTTCCAAACTCTGGGGGCTATCGGCGCTAGAAAACTCGCCGGTGCCCAAATTGCCACCACCGGATCCTCCGCCACCCCCCGCACTTGGCAAACCGCCATCACTGCCGCCCCCATCGGAGCCGCCGCCCAAGAAAGCACCAGCAGCAAGGGCGCCAGCGCCTGCGATGCTTGCGCCACCGGCGCCGAGCATGCCTGCACCAAACAGGCCCGCCATGCCCGAGCTCTCGACCGCGGCAGAGTTCTCTGCCAATTCGGTGGTGAACTCAAAACATTCAACATCTTCCATGACCACGATTTGAGCGCCATTGACGCCTGCTTGCTCTCCCAAGGTGATTTTGCCATTGGCAGTCATCACGCCCGCAGCAGGTTTTTGGCCCTCCACACCGGGAAACTCAATGCCCAGGCGGCCACTTTCCCCTGTTTGAATTTGGTCACCAGGCAACAAAAAGTCGCCCGCCTTGATCTGAATCGCTTCGCCGTTGCGAACAACATTTACGTCACCTTCCAAGGCGGTGACAATTGCTTGAGGGGTTGCCATGGGATCTCCTTAGGGCATTGAATCTAGCCCAATTGTGGGAGGTGCCCATGGCAATCAAATTTGCGATTAAAGGGGCATTCACACCCTCAAATCAGGATTAACCGATACCAAGGCGCTTTGGATGTGTTTCATGAAAGTGAATCAATGGTCGGATTCAACAGGGCCAAACAGGCAATTCTGGATAACAGTCTGAAATTCTTCGCGAAGCGTTGAAATATCGGATCGATTCGCACTTTGCAACCAATCGACCATCAACTCATTGAGGCCCGCAGCGAGTATTAAACCCGTGTTGTCGCTGTGCTTGCTGATTGGTGACTGCTGCAATCGTGACCTGCGGGCGTATCCCATCAGCAATTGGCCAAAAAGTTTGAGATTGGTGCGGCGTTGTTTTTCAAGGGATGGATGAATACCAACAATTTCGACACAGGCGATTTGCGCATGCCTGGGGTCACTCAGGTAAGCGTCCAGAAAAGCGTCAATGGCACCACGAATCGCAAAACCCCGCTGTTCCAAGGTGAACGCAAACAGTGCGGCGCTGGCCTTTTGGTAGGCGTTGGCCACGATCCCATCATGAATGAGTTTGAGAAGCGACAACTTTGAATCAAACACGCCGAGAAACTGCTGGCGATCGCATTGCGCGGTCTTGCACAATTGTTTGATGGTGGTGTGCCGGAAGCCCTGGCTGGAAAACAGTGCGATGCCCGCATCAATGATGCGTTCTCTGACGCTGGCAGATGTGAAGGTGAGGTGCTGCAAGGGATACTTTACTCATTAAACTTTGTTTGATCGCCATCATCCTTCAATTTTTAAATGAGCGATATGCCTTTTTCACCACATTGTTTTAAAGCGTGTTGCTTTATTTGACAATATAAATTGTCAGTTATAAATTGTGCACTGTTCCACACACCCCCCCATGAGGCACTTACACCATGAACCCTTACCAGGTCATCATCATCGGCAGCGGCTTTGGTGGCCAATGCGCGGCCATCAATTTAAAAAAGCGCGGCATTGAAGATTTTGTGATGCTGGAGCGGCGGGATTTCATGGGCGGCACTTGGTGCCAAAACGCCTACCCGGGCGCAGCCGTGGATGTGCAGTCTTTGTTGTATTCAATCGAGTCTGAGCCTTATGACTGGAGCCAGATGTTTGCAGAAGGTGATGAGCTTCAGCGTTACACGCAGCATGTGATCAACAAGCATGGTCTGCGGGAAAAAACCCGCGTGCGCAGCAATGTGAAGAAAATCTGTTGGCAGGCGGAGGATGCCTTGTGGCGCGTCGAGATTGATGATGGCACTGTGTTGTTTGCGCGATTTGTGATCAACGCTTCGGGGCCTTTGAGTACGCCTGTGATTCCCAACTTCAAGGGGCGTGATTCATTTGAAGGCAAAACATTCCACACCAACGCCTGGGACCAAGGCTATGACCACAAGGGCAAGCGCGTCGCAATCATCGGCAGCGGCGCCAGTGCGGCACAGGTCATTCCGGCGATTGCGCCGGATGTCGCGCATCTCCATGTGTTCCAGCGGTCGCCGCATTGGGTATTGCCTAGGCCCGACCGGGTGTTCAAGCCCTGGCAGCGTACCTTGCTTAAAGTGCCGCCCCTGCGGAAGTTGGCGCGTGCAGCCATCTACTGGGGCTTGGAGAGTAGGGTGATTGCATTCAAATACTCGCAGTTTGCGCTCAAGCAGATTGCCGAACGTGAGGCTCGTCATCACATCAAAAAGCAAATCAAGGACCCCGTGCTGCGCAGCAAGGTGACCCCCGACTTTACGATTGGTTGCAAGCGAATTATCCTGAGCAACACCCTGTACCCGGCGTATTGCAGAGGCAATGTGACTTTGCATGACAAAGCCGATGGCATCGCAGAGATCAATGCCAAAGGCATCAAAACCTTGGGCGGAGCCCAAGTGGACCTGGACTGCATTGTGTATTCCACCGGGTACGACGCGACCGATGGCGTGATTTCCTACCCTGTCATTGGCAAAGGCGGCAAACAACTCTCCGAGTTTTGGAGTGAGTTCCCGCGGGCATACCTGGGCACCAGCGTGCCCGATTTTCCAAACTTGTTTATTGTGACCGGGCCCAACACCGGGATTGGTCACACCTCAGCCATTTTTGTGATTGAAGCGCAAATGCATTACATCATGCGTGCAATCACAGAAGTGCAAAAGCAAGGTGGGCTGCACATTGAGGTGAAACCACAGGCCGAACACCAATACACCACGCACATCCACAGCGAAATGGAAAAAACCGTGTGGAAAAAAGGCGGGTGTAATAGCTGGTACAAAAGCAAGAGCGGCCACGTGGTGGCCATGTTTCCAGGATTCAGTTACAGCTACTTGCGCATGGCAAAAAACTTCAAGCTGGCCGACCACGTGATTGCCAAACCGGCTACACCGTGAGGTAGCCGCCATCCACATTGATGCAGGCGCCTGTTGTGTAGCTGGACGCGTTGGACGCTAGGTACAGCACGGTGCCCGCCATCTCGCTGGGCTGCGCAACGCGGTTCATTGGCACGTGTTGAAGCAGGGCAGTGCGAATGGCGTCGTTGTGCACGAGTGCGGAGGCGAACTTGGTGTCGGTTGCTCCAGGCAGCAGTGCGTTGACCCGCACCTTCATGGGGGCGCATTCTTTTGCAAATGCTTTGGTCATCGAGACCACGGCTGCTTTGGTGATGGAATAAATGCCTTGGTAAAGGCCGGGGATTACACCGTTGACCGAGGCGACGTTGATGATGCTCCCACCCCCGTTTTTGCCCATCAATTTGCAGCCCAGGCTGCTCATAAAAAAATAACCGCGAATGTTCACATCCACTGTTTTTTGGAAAGCGGCCACATCGGTCTCGTAAATTGGGCCAAAGTGGGGGTTGGTTGCACCATTATTGACCAGCACATCCAAGCGACCGAAGCGCTCTTCAATCTGCTTGTAAAGGTGCTCAATCTGTTCAAGCTCTCCCAAGTGGCAGGCCATTGGCACTGCTTTCAAACCGCTGGCTTGTAACTGTGCAGCCACCTGCTCGCAGCTCTCTTGCTTGCGGCTAGAAATAATCACCGTGGCCCCGTGGCTGGCCAACAATTCTGCACAGGCCAAGCCAATTCCTCGCGTGGCACCCGTGACCAGCGCGATCTTATCTTGTAAATTGAAAAGCTCAAGGTTGTTGCTCACACCGTCTCCTTGTTGTTTTGTGGCTGGAGGATTGCATCTAATCCTCACCGCTTATGAATTAATTTTTGATTTGAAAAGGTAACATCGCATGGGCTTGAATTTTGATCAAGAGCACAGGCATGTGTTTGTGTACGGGTCGCTCATGTATTTGCCCGTCTGGGGGCAGGTGGTGCAGGGCACTTACGCCTGTAAAAATGCCACCTTGCTGGGGCATGCGCGTTACGCTGTGCCCGGCGAAACTTATCCTGCGACGGTGGCGCAGAAAAATGGCCAAGTCAACGGCCTGTTGTGGATGCATGTGAACATGCAGGACATGGCGCGGTTGGATGCCTTCGAGGGGCCGGAGTACCAAAGGCAAACCGTGACAGTCCACGCCGATGGTGTGGCTCTGGAGGCACAAACCTACATTTGGAGAGCCCCCGAGTTGCTGGACGGTGCGCTTTGGGAAGTGAGCAAGTTTGAGGCCGAGGGGTTGCTACTATTTCTAGAGCGGCACGTACAAAGCTGGAACCAGACCGGCCAACGCCAAATGAAAGATTGAGTACGCTAAAACAATAACAATTGAGGAGACACGGCATGCCATACATTTTGGCCTTGGACCAGGGCACCACCAGCTCACGCGCCATTCTGTTTGATGCGCAAGCCCGTGTGGTGGCCTGCGCGCAACAAGAGTTTGAGCAAATATTTCCAAAGCCCGGGTGGGTAGAGCACCGTCCAAGCGACATTTGGAACACCCAGTTGGCGTGTGCGCGCCAGGCGATTGCCAGCGCTGGGTTACAAGCGTCGGACATCGCAGGCATTGGCATCACCAACCAACGAGAGACCACCGTGGTGTGGAACCGCAAAACTGGTGAACCCGTTTATAACGCGATCGTGTGGCAAGACCGCCGAACGGCCACGCACTGTGACAAATTGCGCGCGCAGGGCAAGGCGGCGGAAATTCGGAAGTTGACCGGGTTGGAGTTGGATTCCTATTTCTCTGCCACCAAAGTGAACTGGATTTTGACCCATGTGGAAGGTGCGCGTGCCATGGCCGATCGCGGTGAGTTGGCATTTGGCACCATGGACAGCTGGCTGATCTGGAACCTCACTGGGGGAGCAGTGCATGCCACCGATGTGAGCAATGCCTCGCGCACCTTGCTGCTTAATATTCATACCCAGCAATGGGATGCCGAGCTTTTGAACCTGTTCGGGGTGCCCGCAAGCATGCTGCCCAGTGTGCACGACTCCAGTGCCGTGATTGGCACATGCGCCGCGCCAGTGCTGGGGGCCCCCATCCCGATTGCGGGCGTGGCCGGGGATCAGCAAGCCGCCACATTTGGGCAAACCTGCTTCAAAGCGGGGGAGGCCAAAAACACTTACGGCACTGGTTGTTTTATGTTGCTCAACACGGGCGGCCAAGCGGTTGAAAGCCACAACCGATTGCTGACCACCGTGGGCTGGCGCATGGGCCAACAAACCCATTACATGTTGGAGGGCAGCGTGTTCATGGGTGGTGCCGTGGTGCAGTGGTTGCGTGACGGCCTGGGCCTGATTGAAAAGTCCAGCGATGTGCAGGCGCTTGCCGCCAGCGTACCGAGCACCGACGGTGTGGTGTTGGTGCCTGCGTTTGCAGGTTTGGGGGCGCCTCATTGGGACCCCTATGCCCGAGGCACGCTGGTGGGCATGACCCGAGGCACCACACGGGGCCACATTGCCCGTGCAGCCTTGGAGAGCATTGCACTTCAAACCGCGGACTTGGTACAAGCCATGCAGCGTGACGGGGCGCAGCCTTTGCGAGAGCTGCGCGTGGATGGGGGGGCAAGCAACAACGATTTGTTGATGCAAATACAAGCCGATTTGTTGGGGGTGCCTGTGGTACGCCCCACCGTGACGGAGACCACTGCGTTGGGGGCCGCTTACCTGGCGGGCCTGGCAGTGGGTGTGTACAGCGGTGAGGCCGAACTGATCGCGCATTGGCAGGTTGACAAGGTTTTTGAGCCCACCATGGGCATGGATGAACGGGGTGCTTTGCTAGACCGCTGGCACCGAGCAGTAGAACGCGCCAAAGGATGGGCAAATGCTGAGTAGGAAGCAGCACGTAGACACCCTGCGCAAGCAGGCTGAGCAGGGTTACACCTGGGATGTGATTGTAATTGGCGGTGGTGCAACGGGGCTCGGCAGCGCCGTGGACGCTGCAAGCCGAGGTTTGAAAGTGCTCTTGCTGGAGGCCCACGACTTTGCCAAAGGCACCAGCTCACGTGCCACCAAATTGGCACACGGCGGCGTGCGTTATTTGGCTCAAGGCAACATTGGCTTGGTGAGAGAGGCCTTGGAGGAGCGGGGACGCATGTTGCGCAACGCACCCAACTTGGTCAAACCCATGCCGTTTGTGATCCCTGTGCGCAACTGGTTTCAGAAAATGTTTTATTGGGTTGGCTTAAAGGCCTACGAATGGCTATCGGGAAAGCTCAGTGTGGGCCCCACCACCCTGATGAGCCGTGCAGAAGTGCTCCGTGTTTTGCCCACCATCAATGACAAAAAGCTGGCTGGGGGGGTGCGGTATTTTGATGCCCAGTTTGACGATGCTCGCCTGGCCATTGCACTCATGAAAACTTTGCATGTGCTCAAGGGCATGGCGGTGAACTACATGCCGGTGACTGGGTTTGTGAAGGCCGGCGACAAAGTGTGTGGCGTGGTGGCCAAAGACGAGTGGTCAGAGCAATCTTTCACATTGCGCGCCCATGCAGTGGTCAACGCCACTGGCGTCTGGGTAGATCAATTGCGCGGCTTGGACAACCCAAGCAGCAAACCGATGCTCAGCCCAAGTCAGGGTGTGCATGTGGTGGTGGGGCCCGAGTTTTATCCCGCCCAAGAAGCGATGCTGGTGCCCAAAACAAGCGATGGCCGTGTGCTGTTTGTCGTGCCGTGGCTTGGAAAAACCTTGATAGGCACCACGGACACCCCGCGCGACGACGTTCCCTATGAGCCAGCCGCTTTGCCAGAGGAAATTGATTTTATTTTGACCACCGCTGGGCAGTATTTGGCCAAAGCGCCTTCCAAAGCCGATGTGCGCAGTGTGTTTGTTGGCTTGCGCCCGTTGGTAAAAGCGGGTGGGGGAGGTGGTGCCCAAAGCACCAAAAGCATTTCAAGGGAGCACACCATCATCACAGACCCCAGTGGCCTGGTCACCATCACAGGCGGCAAATGGACCACTTACCGGAGCATGGCCGAGGAGGTGATTGATCTGATTTGTACGCAGCAGGGTTGGCAGAATAAACCGACCCGCACTCGAAATTTGCGCCTGGAAGACGATTTGCCCGTGCGCAAGCCTGGGTCGCAACTTCATCCCTCGCTGGACTTGAACGAGGCAGAAATTGCGCAGGCGGTGCTGGAGGAAATGGCTGTGACCATTGAAGATGTGTTGGCACGCCGCAGTAGAGCACTCTTTTTGGACAGTGATGCTGCCCTGGCTTGTGTGCCCGAGGTGAGGCGTGTACTGGCCAATGAGCTCAACCAGAGCGACGCCCTGCTGGACGCACAAGAGCGATCGTTCCGTGCATTGGTTGCCAAGTACCGTGTGCAGTGAGCGTGGCCCCTGCCTGGCAAATATTTTTGCAAATTTGCAAGCAGGGCTTGCACAGGCTCGGTTATTTGGGCATAATCTCGCTTCTTCACAGCGGCTGTAGCTCAGTTGGATAGAGTACTTGGCTACGAACCAAGGGGTCGTGGGTTCGAATCCTGCCAGCCGCACCAAAATTAAAAAAACCCTCGCTCACAAGGCGGGGGTTTTTTGTTTTCATATTCATACGTCGTGTCTCCTTCTCGCGCGCACCTACCAAACAACTCGCTCTGGTGCAATCCGGGTATTCAGTTCTGTGTTGTCATCGCCAACGCACCTTCATGCATTTAACAGTTTGTTACGATCTTCTCGCCGGTGCTCCCAAGCCCGGCTTTCACTCACATAAAAAAGGAGATTAGGGATGAAAATCAAATCCTTGCTGTTTGGTGCCTTGCTGATGGGTTCTGCTGCGGTATACGCTCAGAACAAGCCTGTGGTGCAGTTCATTGCCACAGGTGGCACGATTGCCATGAAAATCGACCCGGTGAAAAATGCACCAGTCCCCGCCATTTCGGGCGATGACTTGCTCGCCACCGTGCCCGATGTGGGCAAGTATGCGCAAATTCAGGTCAAGAACATTTCCAACGTGCCTTCGGATTACATGGACCCGGCACGCTGGACCCAATTGACCCAAGAGGTGCAAGCGGCCCTTGCCCGGCCAGAAGTGGCCGGGGTGATTGTTTCACATGGCACCGACACACTCGAAGAAACCGCCTTCTGGCTGGATTTGACTGTGAACTCCACCAAACCCGTGGTGTTGATCGGTGCGCAGCGCAATGCCTCTTCCAGCGATTTTGATGGGCCCCGCAACCTGCTCAATGCGGTTCGCATTGCGGTGGATGAGCAATCCAAAAATAAGGGTGTGATGCTGGCCATGAACAACCAAATCAACGCGGCGCGCTACGTCACCAAAACTCACACGCAAAACGTGGAAACCTTCCAGAGTGGCGCGTTTGGCCTGATTGGTGAGGTGTACCCCGACCGGATCATCTACGCCAGCACGCCGCTGCGTCGCCAGATTTTCCAACTGGGTAACCAGCCCATGCCTGAAGTTGAAATTGTTGCCCTGTAGGGTGGTGCCACGGGGGCGGCCCTGCGCAACGCCGTGGATCGTGGTGTGAAAGGGATTGTGGTGCAGGCCCTGGGCATGGGCAACATGAATGTGCCCATGTACGAAGCGGTCAAATACGCTTTGTCCAAGAATGTGCCCGTGGTGATTTCTACCCGCGTGTACCAGGGCCGTGTGATGGCCAACTACGGTTTTGTTGGCGGCGGTAAAACCACCTTTGAGGCGGGTGCGGTGATGGCCGATGATTTGTCGCCACAAAAAGCACGCATCATGCTGATGCTTGCCCTGCAAAGCGGCTTGACAGGCCAGCAGGAGTTGCAGGCGATTTTTAATCGTTGATTTGGTAATTTGACCCCCGGGGGGGCTAGTTGACACAACAATTTTTGTTGGCAATACCAGCGCCCCCCTGAA